>CANJYI010000416.1 GCA_947478975.1 Chthoniobacteraceae bacterium | reverse complement strand
ACGGTGCAGGGCCAGAGGGGAAAGTGGAGGTGAAGATCGGGGGTCTGGGGGGGGATGGGGCTTCGGCGGACGGATCGGGCGAATCGGACGAAAGTGTACTCAAGCGGTTGAATGCGGGTGAGCAGCGGGCGATGGGGGAGTTGTGGGGGCGGTATGCGGGGCTTTTGTTTTCCCAGGCGCTGAGGGTACTGCACAATCCGGCTGAGGCGGAGGATGTGGTGGTTGAGGTGTTTTCAGAAGTCTGGCGGCGCGCCGGGGGGTACCATCCGGAGAGGGCACGACCGGCCGCCTGGCTGGTGACGTTGGTCAGGCGGCGGGCGATCGATCGGTTCCGAGAGCGGCGTAGTCATGAGCGAGCGGAGGAGCGGCTGGCAATGGAGCGCGGCGGCGGGCGCGATTCGAATGACGGGATCGAAGAGCAGGTGCGCCTCTCGGAGCTGCGGCGTTTGCTGGAGCAGGCGCTCAAGCGCCTCCCGGAGAGGCAGCGGGAGGCTGTCTGCATGGTTTATTTTGAGGGGCTGACGCAACGCGAGATCTCCAAGAGGACCCGCACGCCGATTGGGACTGTCAAAACCAGACTCGAGTTGGGGCTGCGCAAGATGCGGGAGCGGATCAGGGGGGCCAGGCTGCGACCACGGAGGGAGTTTGGGATGAGAGAGGAGTGTTTTTCGGTTAGTACGGAGGCCTGATGGCCGCGGAGGGAGTGTCGTGGTTGCCTTTTAAGAGGGTTCCGCGCTGCCGGCTGGGGTTTGCGTGCGGGGGGAGTTGTTTGGGGGCTTGTCAGGAGGGGCGGGATGATGCAGGGAAAGGAATGGTTTCACTTCCCCAAGTTACCCCGGCCGTGCGCACTTTTTCCTGCTTGGCCTTTGGCCTTGCCGTTGTTTTTGCCCCTCTTCCCGGACTGGCGCAGTCCGGACTGATCCGGGGGGAGGTGTTTCTAAAGCAGAATGCGAAGGTTGACGGCGTGAAAACGCTACCCAGCGGGTTGCAATATAAGTTGTTGGCGGCTGGGCAAGGGCGCCATCCTAAGAGCACCGATACCGTGGTCGTGCACTACAGGGGAAGGCTGATCTCGGGAACCGAATTTGACAGCTCCTACAAGCGAGGCGAACCGACAACATTTCGGCTCAACCAGGTGATCAAAGGTTGGACTGAGGGAATTCAGCTACTCAAAGCGGGAGGCAAGGCGGAGCTCTACATTCCTTCAAACCTTGCCTACGGCTCCCAGGGAGCGGGGGCAAGCATTGGGCCGGATGAGGCGCTTATTTTTGAGGTCGAGCTTATTTCCGTAAAATAGCGGGGGGCTGGACGGGGAATGGGTTGGCCCTAGGGCGTGTTCACGGTCAATTGAACCCACGGCAGGGAAGGGGAACTCGGGGGCTCTCGTGAGGGAAATTTGTAAACTTTTTATCCAGAAATGTATCCGCAGATGTTCCAAGTTTTAAACAGATGACGGGAACCCATAGAGGACTTAGGCGAACACACATTTCATCTGTGGACATCTTTTTCATCTACGGATAACCGCCCGGTCCATGAGGAATCGGCGAAAGGTTACCCGCGCGAACCACCTCTAACGCGTTTTTTGGGATTGAGGACTAGGCAGTGGAGGCTGCTTGGTGATTTTCTCCCCAAACGAATTGGGGCTGGCGGTTGAGGCGGCGGCCTTTTTCAAAAAGAAAGTCCGGCTAACGGTCCCTTGGGGGCAGGGGCCGTTGCTCACCCGACACTGGAAGGCAAGCATAGTGTCGCTGGCCTCTAGCGCCACGGTGATCGAGGTGTCGGTGCAGCCTTCGATCGGGGCAGCGGTGCCCTTGATGTCATCGAAGGTTTCCCATTGGTAATGAAGCGGCGCTTCCCCGGTGACAACGACCTCCATTGTGACGGGTTCGTCGGGAACTACGCGACGCATGAAAGGCGCGGTGGTGTCAAACTGTGGGGTCCCTGCGGGAGTGGTGTGGCGTACGGGGAAGGGAGATGCGGTAGGGGCAGCACGGAAAGCGGGGACGACGGTTGGCGCGGTTGTGGCGGGGGGGGACACTTGCGTGGGGGGGCGCGCGGCGGGTAGAGGGGAGGAGTTGGAGGGAGCTCCCGCAGGCAAAGAGGGTTCCATCGCCGCAAGGCCGTCCATGACGGGAAACTGTGCACGGATTCCCAAGGGGGCAGCCTTCTTAACCAGCATCGTGTAGGTTTGTGCAAATTGGGGCACCACGGGTTTTTCGGGGATCTCCGGGGCGGGAGCCTCCGAGAGTGGGGCTGCCGGTGCTGTGGAAGTTGGCTCGTTGGATGGTTGGGCGGCTTTGGACGGGTCCGCAGGCGCGGGGCTTGCCTGCTGGCCTGCGGGAGCGGACGCTGCAGCGGTGGTCCCTTCTGGGGGCGGAGTGCTTGCAGCGGAGGCTGCTTCCGGGGCCGGAGCCGGGGCTGCGGCGCGTGCGTAGGCTTGTTTAATCCCGGTCTGGAAACCGGGGCGCGGAGGAGCCTTGTACGGCTGGGGCGGCTGGGGTTGAAGGAAATGAAGCTGGCGAAGGGCGAGCGCGTCATCGACAGAAGTACCTGAGGAGAGAGGCACGGCTTCAAGCGAATTGGCCTCCACGGGTTTTGCCAGAAGAATGGACTGAGCAATCGCTGAAAGCCGGGCGGCTCGCGCGGCGTCCACGTAACGGCGGAAGGCAAGGCAGTCGGCTTGGGTGACGGGAGCCTTCCATTGAAACTGCGCGAAGCCGGAGAAGGCCTGCCAGTAGGGGTTTTCTGGCCAACGGCTCAGCACCTCGCCTTCAGAGAGGCCGGTGATTTCCCCCAGAATCAGGATGGAGGCCAAGACCCAAGTCCGCGCAGCGTCGTGACCGTCCCTGCCGGATTCTGGAAAGAGCGCGACCACAGTGGTCCAGTCCAGTTCCATCGCAGCCTTGGCAAGCGGGCGGTTCGGATCCATGAAATCAATCAGCCGTGCCTTCATTTGCTTAAAGCCTTAGTCTAGGTTGAGGCTATTGTGAATCGCAGATGTT
>CANJYI010000415.1 GCA_947478975.1 Chthoniobacteraceae bacterium | reverse complement strand
TGAAGGAGCGCGTTAAACATGAGCACAAAACCGCGCCGCGTCCAAAGTGAGAGTAAACTCCGAAACCCGTTCCACTGCCGCTCCCATTCTGCCGGATGGCTCTGGAGTGCGACGATGTCTTCGGCGGTGCGCCCCAAAAAGGGGGTCACCAGCGCACGGCGCACCACTCTCGCGTGGCCCGGGGACTCGACGGCACGCAACAACGCCAACAATTCGCGCGCATCCGGTGTGGCAAAAACGCTCTGGTCCGAAAAAAGCACGCTCGGCACCCCCCGCTGCCGGAGCGCTTCCTGAATCTCAGGGCCCTGGCTGTTGGCGGAAAGCAGCACCGCGATTTGCGACGGTTCAAGCGGTTTCCCGTCGATCCTCGCGGATCCAAGCGTCTCCACGATGGAGGCCGCCACGGACTGGAAAAGCTGCTTTTTGGCAGCCCCCGCGGACAGCGGCTTTTGCGGAGTGGCGAGCCAGACTTGAAAGGGCGGCACGTCTGCGCCCCCGGACTGGAGGGGGCGCAGGCCCTTCGCTCTCACCGGCGAGAAACCGATGTCCGAAAGAATGAACGGGTGCCTGTGGCGCTCGAATAACTGATTGACCGCGTTGACAAGGTTCTCAGCCGAGCGGTGGTTGGTGTCGAGACTGTAGCGGTGGTGGGCGCGGGCGCCGGCGGCAATGTAGGTGTGGATGTCCGCGCCGCGAAACGAGTAGATGGCCTGTTTCGGATCGCCGATGAGAAACAGCCAGCGCTTTGGGTCGGGGTCCGGCTCGCCTCCGAAAAGGATTTCAAAGATGGACTCCTGCACCGGATCCGTGTCCTGGAATTCGTCCAGCAGTGCGGCCCGGTAGCGCTCGCGCAGACGCTCCCGGAGGGCCACCGCCCCCCGCTCGCCAAGGGCGGTTTGCAGCTCGCGGAGCAGGTCGTCAAAACCCAGCAGGTTCCGCTCGCTCTTAAGCTTCAAAAAGTCAACCGGAGCACTCTCGAGGAAAGCCTGGTAAAACGCGGCATGCAGTGCCGAAACCGTTTCCTGCAAGGCCTCGACGGCGTTGAAAAAAGGATGTCGCGGAGTCACCCCGCTTTTGAGCGTGCACTTTTCCAACCTGGCCGGCGTGAGGATCTGGAGCGGTTCGAGGCCGCCCATGGACTCAAACGCGAGCGCCTCCGCCACGGGACTACCGGCGGAAAACCACGCGGCCAAAGAGGAAAGCAGCGGCTCCATTTTCGACGGGTTTGCCGCGCTCCTTGCGTCGTACCATTTTCCGGTGTCGAGGAGGCACCGGCGGATGGCAGCGGAATGCTCCATCCACAACAGCGCGGCGCGCTGGCGCGCTTCCTCGGTGAGGGCCATCGCCTCGGAAAGCGGGATACTCGGCGAATCGGATTGGAGGAGCAGCGTCGGCTTGTTAAGGCGCAGCTGCAAGAGTTCCTGCAGTTCAATGGCTGAGGGAGGCCCCAGAATCCCGCAAAGCGTCGGGCTGACCGCGTGCAGGGTGATGCGCAAGAAGTCCTGCGCCACCTGGGCGGTAAGTGCGGACACGTCCTTGCACAGTTCGGCGTCGAAGGGCTGCCCGCTTTCAAGCGCAAACTCCCGCAGCGCGCGCTGGCAAAAGCCATGGATGGTGGAGATCTGGGCCTCGTCCAAATCGCGAAGCGCCCGGCTGATCCGTTCCGCACAGGTCTCGCGATCGGACGCGTGCCGCAACAGCAGGGCGGACAGCACCGAGTCGTCCGAGCGGCCCTCGGCAAAGGCCTCCCGGGCACCAAGGAGCCGGAGGCGGATGCGTTCCTTGAGCTCGCGGGTAGCTGCCTCGGTGAATGTGGACACGAGAATCTGGCGAACTTCGAGGCCCTCCGTGGCGATGAGCCGGAGGAAAATGGCGGTAAGGGTGTAGGTCTTCCCAGTGCCCGCGCTGGCTTCCAGCAGGGTGGTGCCCGTGCTCAACGGCGATTGGGCCGCGTCAAAGGAGGGATACGCCGTAGTAGAAAGGGTGGACATATTTACAGGTCGGAAATTGCGGCGAACAGCGGGGAGAGGATGCTCCGGCTGAGTTCTCTGAAATCCTCGTTGAGCGGGTCTTCCTCCTCGCCGAAGCACAAGGCAATGGCCTCGTTATCGCGGTCTACGGGAACGTCCCCAAAGCCTGTCCAGGCCGACTCCGCTTTTTTAAGTGCGGCCTCTTCCCCGCCGGAAAGCCCCTTGGCAAAGGCCCAGGAGGCCTTGGGAAAAAAGCGCAGCGGCTCGCGCCGGCCCCGCTCAAAAACAGAGACAAGAGAACTGAGCAAATCCAACGCTTCCTCCGCCGAGCCGGGCGCGGCGAGCGCCTGCGAGACGGTTTCCTTCGAAGGGCTGTGCACCAACACCGCAGGGGGGCAATCGCCGCCCATCGCAGCAAGGGCGAGCTGCTGCAACCAGAGGTCCAGCCACTGGGCGCAACGCGCCTCCCCCGCACGCCAATGGACGAATCCGCCGGCGCCGAAGCGGCCGGTCAAAAGCCCCTCCAGCCGCCAGCCGGTTGGAAGATGGAGGTGTACCGAAACCGGCTCCAGAGGCCGTTGCACAAGCGGCCCAACACGCTCGGCCACGGGCAGTGTCTCACTCCAAAGCCCGGCGAGTTGCAACTGGGCAGGCGTCCCCGGAGCAAGCAGGCCCCGGGCCCTGGCCTTTGCCATGGAAGACTCCAGCGAATCCCCCGCCAACTGCGCGCCACACAAAAATTGGCGTAGGGAATACATCTCGAGCGCGTTGTGCGAAAACGGTTCGGTGTCGGCAAGCGGCCTTTCCACGCGCTCCAGCTGGACCTGCAGGGTGCTTCGCAAAAAATAGGCCGCCGGATTTGCGAAAAAGCGCGTCAACTCGGAAAGCTGGAGCCGCAGCGGTTGGGGCCCAGCGACAACAAGCTCGGAGGGCAACGGGCCCGAGAAAAATGCAGGCGGACGGTCCGGATGCCTACGGTGGGCGCCGGCAGCGCAGTTTTCCTCTGAAAAGGAAAACAGCCTTGGATTGGAGCCGTC
>CANJYI010000414.1 GCA_947478975.1 Chthoniobacteraceae bacterium | reverse complement strand
CGCCGCCTTGGTTTACCCGTAGGCACCCCGCGGCTCCAAGCTGCTGGCCCGGTCCGTCCTCCAGCGGGCAGCACCGACGTCGTCTCAGAGCTTCCGGATCAACCCGAGCAACTCCCGCAGCTGGGCAGTGGGCGTCAGACGGTTGCTCAAACGGGGAAACTTGTTTCCGATGAGAATGTAATCCCCCGCGCGGGAAAGCATGACCTTCTGCTCCTTGACCTCGAGCGTGGTGATCCCCCGCTCCCCGGCCACGATCCGAATGACATGGACACAGAGCAGATTCTCAACAGCCTCCGGCAGCCGCGCACCAAAGCGATCGCGCCAGCTCTCCGCCAGTGCCTCCAAGCCCGCTTCATCCTTCGCCCCAGCCAGCGCCCGGTACGCTGCGATGCGCGTGGTGGCGTCTCCCAGAAAGGACATCGGCAGGAACGCAGGGGCCCTCGTGCCGCTGGCCGCCGCGAGAAAGTCAGGCTCTCGGGAAGCCACAAAGTCCAAGTGCGACGCCGCCTGCTCCGGGTTCAGCTTCGCCTCCCCCTTGTGTGCCGCCATGGCCTGCTTTAACAGGCTGCAATAGAGCTCAAAGCCGATCGCACAAATATGTCCGCTTTGCTGCGTGCCCAGAATATTGCCGGCGCCCCGGATCTCCAGATCGCGCAGGGCGATCTTAAATCCCGCCCCGAGGGAGGAGTACTGCTTGATGGCGTTGATGCGCTTGCGCGCCTCACCAGTGGAAAGCAGGGCGCGCGGAAGCAGAAGGTAGGCGTAGGCCTGCCGATCACTGCGTCCCACTCGCCCGCGCAGTTGGTAGAGGTCGGCGAGCCCGAAGCGGTCGGCGCGGTCGATGAGGATGGTGTTGGCGTTGGGGATGTCCAAGCCGCTCTCGATGATGGTCGTGGAGATCAGCACGTCGGCCCGTCCCTCCAGAAAGGTCTGCATCACCTCCTCCAGTTCGTCCTCATCCATTTGCCCGTGTCCGACCACGCACCGCACCTTGGGAAGGAGCTGCTGCAACCTGTCCTTGACCCTGTGGATGCTCTCGATCCGGTTGTGTAAAAAATAAACCTGTCCCCCGCGGGCCACCTCGCGCTGGATCGCATCCCGAATGATGCGCTCATCGTAGGGACACACAAATGTCTCCACGGGAATGCGGTTTGCCGGAGGGGTCTCCAGCGTGCTCATGTCCTTCGCTCCCATCAGCGAAAGATAAAGCGTCCTGGGAATGGGAGTGGCTGAAAGGGTCAGCTGGTCCACCAGCCGAAAGCGTTCCTTCAGCCGCTCCTTGTGCAACACGCCAAAGCGCTGCTCCTCGTCGATCACCACCAGCCCCAGGTTTTTGAACTCCAGCTTCGTTGAGAGAATCCGATGCGTGCCGACGACAATGTCCACCGACCCGTCCCGGAGCCCCTCCACGGTTTGGCGCTGTTCTGCCGGACTCCGAAACCGCGAAAGCATGTCCACCCGGACAGGAAACGCGCTCATGCGCTCCCGGAAGTTCCGGTAATGCTGCTCGGCAAGCACCGTCGTGGGCACCAGCAAGGCAACTTGCCTCCCTCCCATGACCGCCTTGAAGGCGGTACGGATCGCAATCTCCGTCTTCCCAAACCCCACGTCGCCACAAATCAAACGGTCCATCGGCCGGGGCGATTCCATGTCGATTTTCGACGCCGTGATGGCACTCAACTGGTCCGGGGTTTCCTCGTAGGGAAAAGCATTCTCAAATTCTTCCACCCAGCGGTTGTCCACCGCGTGCGCCTCCCGCGCGCTCGTCTCGCGCTCCGCATGCAGCGCCAGCAGCCTCCCCGCATACTGATACACCGCCTGCTCCGCACTTTTGCGCGCCCGCGCCCACTTGCCGTCCCCCAGTTCGCTCAACGGAGGGTTGCGTTTGCCGATCCCCACGTATCGGGAAACCAGGCCGCTCTGCTCCAAGGGCACGTACATCTTTGCGTTGTGCGCGAATCCCAGCACCAGCACCTGTTCGGGAGTCCCTTCGCGGGGAATTTCCCGCAACTCCTCAAACCGCGCGATGCCGTGATCCAGATGCACCACAAGCTCCCCTTCAATTAAGTCTGAAAAATCGGGCATCGTCCGCCGCAACACCTCCGCCACGGCCCGCCTCCGTACACGGACCTGGCGTGCCGAACGCCCCAGCAACTCGCCGTCGCAAAGAACCGCCACCCGCGCACCCGGACACACAAAACCGCCCGGCATGTCTCCCAGACACCATTGAATTCCCTCCACCTCGGCCGCCCCGAGCATCTCCTGCAACCGCTCCTGCTCCCCCTCGCTGCGACAGAACAAAAACACATTCCACCCGCCGTCACGCCACTCCTTGAGCTGTTGGGAAAACTGGTCCCGCTTGTGCTCGTCCACGATAAAGTCACCTGCATTAAACGGGCCGAGTCCCGTCTCAAAGCACGCTGTCGCATCGCTCTCCACCCGCCCCGTTTGCCCGGGCGCTCCGCCTGTGAGGACCGCAAAAACTTCTCCCCCCGGCAAAGCCCCCTTGTTGAGCCACCACCTCGCTGGGGTGCCCCCCTCCCCTCCCTCCTCTGCTTGTGTTTCCGAGCTGTAGGCATCCGAGTAAACCACTCGGTCCTTCGGCCCGATCAACCCAACAAAGGGCACCAGTCCCGCCTCCCCGGCATCCAGCGAAAGCAGCGTGCACTCCTCCAACACTTCCACCGAGGTTTGAACATCCAAGTCAAAGGCTCGAATGGACTCGATTTCGTCACCAAACAATTCCAGCCGTACCGGCCGCATGTGCTGGAAACCGAACAAATCCAAAATCCCCCCGCGGACGGCAATCTGGCCGCGCTCGGCTACTTGAGGCACCACCTCGTATCCCTGCGCCTCCAGCCCGGCCACGATTCCGGCACGGTCCACCCGCTGCCCCCTCCGCAGATGAAGTCCTCCTGAGCGCAGCCCCTCGGGACTCGGAACCTGGCTTTCCAGACTCGCCTTGGTCAGCAAAATGCATTGCTGCTGCGCCGGCGCCCCCCGCAGCT
>CANJYI010000413.1 GCA_947478975.1 Chthoniobacteraceae bacterium | reverse complement strand
GGGCTGAGGCCTCCCCAGCCTTCGCAGTTTTCGTGCAGTAGGATGATGCCGGCGTCCGCCGCGATGGGGGCCATGATCTTGTAGCGGCGCACGGCCTCGTCGCGCCAGTCTTCGAGTGAAACGGCACCTCGGACCCAGCTCATGGTGCGCACAAAGCGCGCGCCCGTGCGGCGCATGCGCCTCGAGAGGGTTGCCAAGTCCGCCAGATCGACCTGGAAGTCGCCCGAGATGGGGCGACTCCAATTCCCAATGGCCGAGGCAAAACCGCTCACGGCGATGCCCGCGTCCGTGAGAAGGTCCACTGCCCGCTCAAACTCGGCTTCCGGCAACACCTCACAGGAGGCCTGCTTGCCTCCGATGAGCCGGAGTTCGATCCGGTTCCAACCGAGGGCCCTGTGTGCGGCAATCTGGCCTTCGATGTGGTCGGCTGCCTCGTCGGCGAGGCCTGAAAGGGGGAGTTTCTGAGAGGGATTTGGGGCGGTTTGCATGTGGGGGAACGAGAGGAGGGGAAGGCAGGCGGGCTTACACGGATTTGGGGACAAGCAGGCTGTGGCCTGTCATTTCGGCGGGTTTTTCAACGCCCAAAAGATGCAGGAGGGTGGGGGCCACGTCGGCTAGGATGCCGTTTTTGCAGGTGAACGCATCGGCGTCGCCGGCGGCGTACAGGAAGTGGACGAGGTTGGTGGTGTGGGCGGTGTGGGGGGAACCGTCCGGGTTGCGCATTTGCTCGCAGTTGCCGTGGTCAGCGGTGATGAGCAGGCGGCCGCCAAGAGAGAGGGCCTTTTCCACGACGGCCTGCACGCAGGCGTCGATGGTTTCGACCGCCTTGATCCCGGCATCCACGACGCCTGTGTGGCCCACCATGTCCGGGTTGGCGAAATTGAGGATGATCAGGTCGTGTTGCCCCATGCGTTCGACGACTTCACGGGTGACTTCGGGCGCGCTCATCTGGGGCTTGAGGTCGTAGGTGGCCACGTCCTTGGGGGAAGGCACGATGACGCGTTCCTCGCCGGGAAAGGCGTCCTTGACCCCGCCGTTGAAAAAGTAGGTCACATGCGGATACTTTTCGGTCTCGGCGATGCGCAGCTGGGTGAGGCCCGCGTTGCTGACGACTTCGCCAAGGATGTTGGAGAGGCTTTGCGGCGGGAAGGCCACGGGGACGCCGTAGGCGCTGTTGTACTCGGTGAGCGTGACGTATTGCAGACGCGGGGTAATTTCCCGGTCGAACCCGTCGAAGGCGGGATCGAGGATTGCCTGGGAGAGTTGCTGCGCGCGGTCGGAACGGAAGTTGAAGAAGACCAGAACGTCTTCGTCGCGCATCCGTGGCTCGTTGGGGTGCGAGAAAATGAGGGGGTGCAAGAATTCGTCGGTTTCGCCGGCGGCGTAGCGTTCGCGGAGTGCGGCCTCCGGGGAGAGGGACGACTGTTGGCCGCGGCCCAACCAGATGGCGTCCCAGGCGAGCTTGTTGCGTTCCCAACGCTTGTCCCGGTCCATGGCGTAGTAGCGGCCGATGACCGTGGCCAGAGTGGCGCCTGTGGGTTTGAGGGCGGTCTGGAGTTCGGCGAGGCAGGCGGCACCGCCTGTGGGGGAGGTGTCGCGGCCGTCAGTGATGGCGTGAATGAGGATGTCCTCGACTCCGGCAGCGTGCGCGGCGCTGGCAAGGGCGACAAGGTGCAGCCAGTGGCTGTGAACGCCCCCGTCTGAAACCAAGCCAAGGAAATGGAGCCTCTTGCCCTTCGCCTTGGTAAAGGTTTCCTTCAACACGGGGTTGAGGGGCAGCTTGCCCTCGCGGATGCAGAGGTTAATGCGGGTGAGGTCCTGGTAGACGATGCGGCCCGCACCTAGGTTTAGGTGGCCCACCTCGGAGTTGCCCATTTGTCCCTCGGGAAGTCCGACGTCCTCGCCGCTGGCGGAAAGTTTCGAGTGTGGGAAACGGGCGTAGAGGGAGTCGTGGAAAGGGGTGCTTGCCAGAAGGGTGGCGTCGCCATTGGCAACGGCCTCGGCGCGACCGCCCGGCTGAATGCCCCAGCCATCGCGGATCACAAGCACAACGGGTTTTTTGTTCATGGTTTAGGATAGTGCGCGGGAGTGGGGCTGTGTCCATCCCGAGAGGTGGCGTTTTTCAGGGGCGTTGCGCGTAGGCCTGCACGCGGTTGAGCCAACCGGGGAGCCAGCGTTCTTCGTGGCGTTCGGGCGGGGCGTTTTTGACTCGTCGGCGAAGCGTCTCGGCCGCGGATTTTGCAAAGTCCCCGGCCTGCCCGCCCGGGGGCATCCCTTCAAGGACCTGGAGCAGACCCCAGCCCTGGCCGGCGTAACGTTCCGTGGGTTTGGTGCCTTCGCCCTTGAAGTTGACGTAGTCGATGAGGGCAAAGCGGCCCTGCGTGGTGGCTGCGAGGGACTCGAAGGAATGTTTCACCGCTGCGCGCCGTTCCTTGGGCAGCGATTCGAGCATCGTCGGGAGCGCCTTTTCGAGGCGTTCGGCAAGAAACTGGCTTTGCAAAGGGACGGTGGAAGCGAGCCACTGGCGGAGGGCCTTGAGTTTTGGGGTATCGCTTTCTTTGAGGAAAGCGGCGCGGTCGGGCCAGGGGCAGGCCATGCCGGATTTGAGCCAGTCGGGAGGCGGGGCTCCCTTGTCGGAGAGAAACCGGACCAGCCCGGGAAAGCTTTCTTCAAACGGCCCCTTCGGGCCGGGCGGATACCAGATGAAATGGCCGATCCCGAGCGAGGCGAAGGCTTCGCCGGAGTTCCAGTCGGCCAGTCCCTCGACCTTGCCCGCCGCTTCGTTCTGCCAGACGCGCCGGCCGATGGCTTCCAGATCGGAGGAGGGCAGGGGTGGCAGGGCTGCTAGGGGAATAAGCAAAAGAAGAGCGGGGTTCATGAACTTCATCTCCTAAATTGGGCGACCCGCATGCGTCGATGAAGGTTTGGACGCAAACCCTCAGCGCAGTGACACCGTGGAATCCATTTCGAGACGCAGTATTGCAACTGGATTGCAATTGACGGGCGGGATGTCGTTGTCCACAGTGG
>CANJYI010000412.1 GCA_947478975.1 Chthoniobacteraceae bacterium | reverse complement strand
CGAGACGCAGATGAAGCGTGGCTGTGGGTTTGTCTGCCTCCATTACGCCGTCGAGCCCGCCTACGAAAAGGTCGGCTGGCCCGCGCCCGAAAACGGCCCTGATGGCAAGCCCCTCAAGCAAACGGCGCCTCCTGGACGCAGCAGTTCGGGTGCAGGCTCCAAGGAGTTTTTGCAGTGGCTGGGCGGCTACTTTGAACAGAACTGGTCTGTCAACCCCCACTGGGACGCCAACTTCAGCTCCTTCCCCGCGCACCCGATCAGCAACGGTGTAAAACCGTTCAGCACAAATGACGAATGGTACTACCACATGCGCTTCCGCGCAGGTCTGGACCGCGTCACCCCTATCCTGAGTGACCTGCCTCCGGCGTCCACCACCACCCGTGGCGAGGGGTCCCACTCAGGCAACCCCGAACAGCGCGCCGAGGTGCTCGAGCAAAAGAAACCGCAGCACGTCGCGTGGGCTGTGGACCGGGAGGACGGCGGCCGCGGCTTCGGGTTCACCGGCGGCCACTTCCACAAGGGCTGGGGAAATGATGACCAGCGCAAGCTCGTCCTAAATGCGATCCTCTGGACAGCAAAGGCTGAGGTACCCACCCAGGGCCTCGATTCCAAGGTCACCGAGGCCGAACTCCTCGCCAACCTGGACCCGAAAAGCCCGCCAAAGCCGCCCGCGGCAAAGTAGCGCAACCGGCAGAAGGGTGGTTTCCCCCTGCATGCCGCAGAGTTGCCCTGCACGCCTTCCGCGTGCGGGGCTTTCTTTTTCAAAGCGATTGCAACGTAGCGCGCCCCTGCTTTCCCAGTTCGACTTCCCACTGGCACACCGTATAAAGTGCCGTTCTATTTCTGGCCGTTTTCTTTTCATGTCCGCCTCCTCTACCCCATCCGTTCACAGCCGATTGCTCATTCTCGACTTCGGCTCCCAATACACGCAGGTCATTGCCCGCCGGATCCGCGAATGCCAAGTCTACTCGCAGATTGTGCCGTTCGACATCAGCATCGAGGAAATCAAAAAGCTTTCGCCGCGGGCCATCGTCCTCTCCGGAGGGCCCTCAAGCGTCTATGGCAAGAAGGCGCCCCACCCGACTGCCGAGCTTTTCAAACTGGGGATTCCCGTCCTGGGCATCTGCTACGGCATGCAGCTCATGGGGCACCACTTGGGAGGAAAGGTAGAACACTCCGAACGCCGGGAATACGGGATGGGCTCGTTGGAAGTCCTCGCGGAAAGCGCGCTCTTCAAGGGACTGGGCGCCTCACTGGAAATTTGGAACTCCCACGGAGACAAACTGACCAAGCTGCCCAAAGGGTTCCGGACCGTTGCACGCACGCCAAACAGCCCCTACGCCGCCATCGAGCACGAATCCAAGCGCTTCTTCGGCCTGCAATTCCACCCAGAGGTGGTCCACACCCCAAAGGGGAGGCAGATCCTCTCCAACTTCCTATTCGAGGTCTGCGGCTTCGAGCGCGACTGGACGATGGGCTCCTTCATCGAGGAGGCGTGCGCCCGTATTCGCGAGCAGGTTGGGGACGAACACGTCATCCTGGGCCTGAGCGGCGGGGTGGACTCCAGCGTGGCCGCGGCGCTGATTCACCGCGCCATCGGTGATCAGCTCACCTGCGTATTCGTCAACAACGGCCTGCTGCGCGCCAACGAAGAGGATGCCGTGCGCAAACTTTTCGGGGACAACTTTCAGATGAAGCTGCGCGTGGAGGATGCAACCACCCGCTTCCTCACAAAGCTCAAGGGGGTCACCGATCCCGAGCGCAAGCGGCGCATCATCGGCCGCGAGTTCATCAGCGTGTTTGAGGACGCGGTCAAAAAGCTTACCTCCAAGAAGTCCGGCGGCAAGGAGCGCGAGTTCAAGTTTCTCGCGCAGGGAACCCTCTATCCGGACGTCATCGAAAGCGTGGCGATCGCGGGCAACCCCGCAGCGATGATCAAGAGCCACCACAATGTGGGCGGCCTACCCAAGGGCATGAAGTTCAAGTTGGTGGAACCGTTGCGTGAGCTGTTCAAGGACGAGGTGCGCGAAGTCGGCGCGCAGTTGGGACTCCCCAAGGAGGTGGTGCTCCGCCAGCCATTCCCCGGTCCGGGCCTCGCGGTCCGGATCCTCGGAAACATCACCAAGGAGCGGCTCCGCGTGCTGCGCGAGGCAGACTCCATCGTGGTCGCGGAGATGAAATCCTCCGACTGGTACTACAAGGTCTGGCAGAGCTTCGCGGTCCTCCTGCCCGTGCGTTCCGTCGGAGTCATGGGCGACGAGCGCACCTACGAAAACACGATCGCGCTCCGCGTGGTCGAAAGCCAGGACGGGATGACGGCCGACTGGGTGAAGCTTCCCTACGACCTGCTCGCGCGGATTTCGGGACGGATCATCAACGAGGTCAAGGGTGTCAACCGGGTGGTGTACGACATCTCCTCAAAACCCCCGGCTACCATCGAGTGGGAGTAGAGCGCCGGTTTGCCGGCAAGCCGGGCGGCTTCCTACACAAAAGGTTGCCCGGCAAGCCACTGTTGGAGGCCCTCTAGAGCACGGCTGCGGTGGCTGATGGCGTTTTTGACTTCGGGAGGCAGGACCCCAAAGGAATCCTCGTGGCCGTCGGGTACGAAAAGGGAGTCGTATCCGAAGCCGCCCTCCCCCTGCTCCTGCCCGAGCAGCACGCCCTCGACCGCGCCCTGGAAGACCCCCAGCAACTGGCCGTCCCGTGCGAGGACAAGGGCGCACTGGAACCGAGCCCGGCGCTGATGCGGGTCAGGAAAGGCCGACAGTTCCGAAAGCAGGTGCGCGCGGTTGTCGCCATCCGAGGCCGAGGGGCCCGCGTACCGGGCCGAGTGCACGCCGGGCGCGCCCCTCAAGGCGTCCACGCAGAGTCCCGAGTCGTCCGCGAGGACTAGTCCGGCGAACTGCTTGGAGGCGGAAAGCGCCTTGATGCCGGCGTTTTCTGCAAAGGTCCGCCCTGTCTCCTCCGGCGCCGGGATCTCGGAATGGGCACACAGGTCGGTGACCGCGAACCGGGAGGAGAGCAGGGCGCGGAATTCCTGGGT
>CANJYI010000411.1 GCA_947478975.1 Chthoniobacteraceae bacterium | reverse complement strand
TGGCCACGCTCAGCGCGGCTGCTGATGACCTGCGCGGCTATCTGGAGAAGTATTGTTTCGACTGCCACGACTCTACCACAAAGAAGGGCGGGCTCGATCTCGAAGCACTTCCGACGCATCTCGGTGCGCGCGAACCGTTCGAGAAATGGACGCTCGTGCACGACCGCATCGCTGCAGCTGAAATGCCGCCGAAGTCGCGCCGCGAGCGTCCATCCGAAAGGGAAAACGCAGACGCGCTGATGCTGCTCGACGGCCGCCTGCATGACGCCGATACCGGGCGCATCGCGAAGACCGGGCGCGCGCTGTTTCGGCGCCTCACCACACAGGAGTTTGAGAATGCGCTGCGGGATTTGCTGCACCTCCCCGGGCTGCGCATCAAACAGTTACTGCCAGAGGATGAGCGCCGGCACGGCTACAGCAAGATCGGGGAGGCGCTCGATCTCTCCAATGTGCATCTGAACCAGTTCATGGATGCGGCAGACCTTGCGCTCACTGCGGCTATCGCCACGCGCAGCACACCTCCGCCGGTTTTGCGCAAGCGCTATGGCGCGGCCAGTGGTTCGGAAACCTGGCGATGGATGGCCCATGGCAGTGCCGTGCCGCTGAGGGACAAGCAATACGATCCCATCGTGCCCCTGCCTGGGCCGGAGGATGACCTTAATCAAAACGATGAGCTTAAGAAGGCCCGCCTTGCCGTGTTCGGAAAAGTGCTCCCTGACTACCCCCACACCGCGGGATTCTTTACCGGCGCGGTGCACCGGCCAATGATCTTTTCACTGCAATTTGCGCCCATCTACGCGGGCCAATACCGCATCCGCACCTCCGCGTGGGGCTTCTGGTGGGATCGCGGGAGAGTGGAGCCGCCGCAGCGCAACGAATCCTTCGCTCTCACGGCGTGGTTGGCATCTGACGGCCCGCGTTTCCATCATTCCCCGACGCGCTGGTTAGGCCTGTTTGATGTGGCCTCGCTGGAAAGCCGAATTCACGAATACGAGGGTTGGTTCGATGTGAACGAGGAGCTGGTCTTTGATATTGGCACCTTGAACGGCCATGAGAAGACGACCGGTCGCTTCCCCGGGGACGCAAAAGGCTCCTGCGCAGTCTATAGCGGGCCCGGCATCGCGCTCGATTGGTTTGAGGTAGAAGGCCCGATCTTCGAGCAATGGCCGCCGCGCAGCCACAGCGCGATTTTTGGTGACCTGCCCATCCGCCCGCTCGCGAAGGACGGAGGCGTCATCGCGCCTAAACGCGAGGCGGTGCGGCAGCGTTCGCGCTCGGCAATGGCCCGTCCGAGCAACGCTTCGATTCCCAAGGAAGAGCAGGAACCGCCGTTGGAGAGTGCATTCTCAGAGCATCCGCGGGAGGACGCTACGCGCTTGCTGGAGCAGTTCCTTCCCCGCGTGTTTCGTCGTCCCGTGCTTGCCGACGAAGTGCGGGACTACGTGCAGATCGTCACGCGCGAGTTGGAGTGCCACTCGTGTTTCGAAGATGCGATGAAGGAGGCATGCAAGGCAGCGCTTTGCTCCACAGATTTTCTCTTTGTCGGTGGCGACGTCATTGCGGAAGCGAAGACATCGCGCCCTCGACTCACCGAGCGCGCCCTCGCCGAGCGCCTTGCCCTTTGGTTCTGGAATAGTGTCCCAGATGAAGAACTTCTGACGCTCTCCAACGAAGGCCGACTGCACCTTCCTGGGAACCTCAAACAGCAAACCGACCGCCTCCTCGCCGATCCCCGCTCGGATCGATTCATTGCCGACTTTACCGACCAATGGCTCGACCTGCGCAAGATCGACGCCACGCAGCCGGACCTGCGGATGTATCCCGAGGCGCGTGAGCATTTGAAGCACAGCATGACCGCGGAGACCCGCGCTTACTTGCGCGAGTTGATCACGAAAGACGTGAGCGTCACGCATCTCGTGAAATCGGACTTCGCAATGCTGAATCAGAGCCTCGCCATTCACTACGGCATTCCGGGTGTGACAGGCTGCGCTATCCGCAAAGTGGTTTTGCCTCACGACAGCCCGCGCGGTGCGTTCCTCACTCAGGCCGCTGTTTTGAAGGTCACTGCGAACGGCACCACCACGTCTCCCGTCACTCGCGGTGCGTGGATCAACGAGCGCGTCCTTGGTACCCCAATCCCTCCGCCTCCCGCTGGAGTGCCCGCGCTCGATCCCGACACGCGCGGCGCAACTACCATTCGCGAGAAGTTGGAGAAGCATCGCGCCGACACGCGCTGCGCAGGTTGCCACGCGAAACTCGATCCGCCGGGTTTCGCGCTGGAGAGCTTCGATGTCATCGGCGGCTTTCGCGAGCGCTACCGCTCGCTCTTCACCGGTTCCCCGCTGATGGAGTTCCACTTCCCCACCGGCTGGGATCCACGCGTGCGGCTCAATCAATCCGTGGATGCTTCAGGCCAGCTCCCAACTGGCGAGCCCTTTCAAAGCCTCAGCGACTTCCAAGCGCTCTTACTGCGCAGCCCGGATACTCTCGCCGCGAACATGGTCCGACAGCTCCTGATGTATGCCACCGGCTCCGAGCCCCACTACTCCGACCGCCGCGAGATCACCCGCATCCTCGCACAAACCCAGCCGAACAATTACGGGCTCCGGTCCCTCATCGACTCGATCGTTCAGAGCGAGTTGTTCCTCTTTAAGTAAAGGCGCGAAGAATGAATCAGGTCCAGCTACTCGAAAACAAGGCAGGCCAAAAGGCGCCATTACTCTGCAAACAACCACTCACCTCAGACTCTAACCGTGCGCATTCCGCTTATCATTCTTCTTGCGACCTCCACGCTCAGCCTGGCCGAAGCGGACCTACGCGGCTATCTGGAGACGCATTGCTTCGACTGCCACGACTCAACGACGAAGAAGGGCGGGCTCGACCTCGAGTCGCTGCCTTTCCAGTTCGATGCGCGCGGGCGTTTCGATAAATGGGCGCAGGTGCATGACCGCATTGCCGCTGGTGAAATGCCGCCGATTTCGCGCCGCGAACGTCCCTCCGAAATGGAAAGCGCCGGGGCGCTGAAGGTGCTTGATGGCCGCCTGCACGATTCGGAT
>CANJYI010000410.1 GCA_947478975.1 Chthoniobacteraceae bacterium | reverse complement strand
CTGTGGGCTCTGTGGGCTCTGTGGGCTCTGTGGGCTCTGTGGGCTCTGTGGGCTCTGTGGGCTCTGTGGGCTCTGTGGGCTCTGTGGGCTCTGTGGGCTCTGTGGGCTCTGTGGGCGTGGCCGGCTTTCCTAGCAGTTCCGCCACCTCCAGCTGCACAGCCGCAATCTGGTCCATCCGCAGCTGCGGATCCGGCACGACGAGGACCTCGCCCGTCTTTGGAAACTGGTAGACCCGCGAAAGAGACCCGTCTTCCCCGCGGACGGTTTGGATCTCCTTGAGGGTGCGCTTTCGCTCGAGCATCACCGCGAGAATGTAGCGGACGTTGCGCCACCTCGGGTCTTCGTCGGCCATGTAGTGGCGTAGCAGTTCCTCCGCGGTCTGCTTTCCAAGCGCCTCGGGCGGTTTCGCCGCTGAAGGCTCAAACTTGGAGCGCCACATCGAAAAGGGCACGGGCGCGTCTGCGGGCCGCTCGCGGAAGGCCGTCTGGCAGAGATCCTCCCTGCGCAGGGTAGCGCCCTCCAGAAACAGGAGAGTGTGGAACATCTCCCCCGCTACGAAAGGAGCACCAGTGGCTGAGCACTGTTCGCACCGGCTTTGAATCGTCCAGTCCTGAGTCATGATCTGATAGCCTAAACAAGTTCCGGCCGGTTGCCCAGCCAGCGGCCCAGAGCAGCGTGTCCCTCGACAGGGAGGATTGCCTCGGGGCGGCCCCGCTGGAAAAGCGTCCCGTTCTGCCACACCCAGGCTTCCTGCGGATAGGGACCGACGCGGTTCGGATTGCTCCAGGTGTGGATCGACACCACCCGGGGCGAAAGCGCGGCCGCGATATGCATCGGTCCGCTGTCGACGCTGAGGGTCCAAGCGGCCTCGCGCAAGACGGCGGTCAGCTCCAACAGGTCTGTGCGGTTGAGCCAGTTTTCCACATGCGGCAGCGGTGCCGGCGCCTCCTCAGACCTGCCCACCAGCACCACCCGCAGCGGCGCAAGCGCCTCGCAAAGCACCCGCAGTTCGCCCAGCGAGAGGGACTTGCCTTTGCCGCGTGAAAACGGGTGGATGGCGACGAAAGGGGCTCCCGGAGCAAATCCGGCCGGCAAGGCGGAGGCTGGCAAGGGCCACTCCAAGGGAAGGCTGGCCGGGGCACCGACGGCCCGCACCAGTGCCAGGTAACGGTCCACGGCATGCATTCCGGAATGCACCGGGGCGGCGGCATCGTAAAAAAAACGGGCCCCTTCGCGCGCGTCTGAAAGGCCGTAGAACCGGGACCGCCTGCAGAAGCGCCCTATGAGTGCGGACCGCAGGAGACATTGGAAGTCCAAAACCAAGTCCGCTGCACCCGTGGCACCGAAGGCGCGGGCCCATTGCCAAAGGCGGTAGGGGCCTGCCGGGCCGCGGAAAGACTGGCGTGGAAACAGGAGGGTTTCATCCACGGCGGGGTTGCCCCTTAGCAAGGGGGCCCATTCTGGATTAACCAGCCAGCGGATCGAGGCGGACGGCCAGCGCCGCTTGAGCGCACACACCGCCGGCAGCGTGTGTACGATGTCTCCAAGGGAGCTGGGCTTGAGAATCAGAATGGAGCCGGGCTCCTTCTCCAAGGGCAGCTGCGAAACGGTGGGGGCCATGGCGTTTCAAGCCGCGATCGCCGCTCAGGTGCGCGCCGGATCGGGCGGACCGGAGAGGGTCAGCGGCCCTCCGAAAGGCGGGTGGCAAGCCGTTCGGGCAGGCCGGCGGCGAGGATCTTGGCCTGTGTCGCGGCAATGTCGTATTCGAGGCGGCGCCACTCCACGATCTGGGTCGCAGGGGTGTACAAAATGTAGGAGGAGCGCCAGTCGCCGTCGCGCGGTTGTCCGACGGAACCGGCATTGAGGAAGTACTTCTTGCCCGGCTCGATGAGGAGGGTCGTGGCGGGATGCTCGTTGACACGCAGATCGCGCACGTAGGCGCGCGGCACGTGGGTGTGCCCGTAGAAACACAACTGCGTGTGCTGGTAGCTGAAGCTGGCGGACGCGTCCAAATCCGAGACCACATACCCCCAGCTCGCCGGGGAGTCCAAGGTGGCGTGGACGATGGTGAAGTTGCGCACCAGGCGGGAAAACTTCAGCGAACGCAGCCAGTCCTTTTGTTCCTGGTTGAGGCGGTCGCGGGTCCACTGAATGGCACGGGCGGCCAGCGGGTTGAAGTAGGCAAGGTCGCTGTCTTCGGAGGCCTGTTCGTCGTGGTTTCCCTTCACCACGGGGCAGCCAAGTTCCTGCACGATTTCCATGCAGGCGACCGGGTCCGCGTTGTAGCCAACGATGTCCCCCAAACACACAAAATCAGTCGCTCCCTCAGCACGGGCGTCGGCCACGACGGTCTGGAAGGCCTCCAGATTGGCATGAATATCGCCAAAAATTGCGTAACGCATGGGGGTGGGTGGACGGAACGGGATGGAAGGGGGTGGACTATGCAACCCAGCAGCCGTGCGAGTTGCGCGTGCGCCCTTTTAACGGGGTGCCTGCGTGCCGCTGGGGCCGGGGGCGGAGGATCGACTGTAAACCCGAGAGGCTTCTGGAACAGCCAATTTTTCCTCTAGTTGCCGTAAAAGTCTCACCAAATTTGGGAGACGCTCCTGTTCGCCCTCCAGATAAAGCGAGCGGAGCTGCTCGTATGCTTCGCGTTCCTTGTCTGGCACCTTTGCCAGTTCGTAGGCAGCCATACGCCTTAGAAACTTCAGGGCGCCCGGCTTTTTGGCGGCTTCCGTAAAGGCTGCTGCCGCCCGCGCCGGATCGTCTCTGCGGCGGCTGTACAATTCACCCAGGCGCTGCCAGAGCGTTGCGCTTTCCGGATTAAACACCAGGCCCGCTTTCAGGAAATCCTCCCCGATCTGCACGTACTCCAGCTCCGCGACCCGCCGCAGGGCCGCCACCGGCTGCTGGCGGACGTTGAGCCGCATGGAGTGGGACGCGTCGTAGGCCATGTGAAAATGGGCCATTTCCCAAAACACCACGGCCCTAGGCTGCAACTGGGTTGCCGCGTGCAGCAGCATCTGCATGCGGGGCCATTCCGTCCGGTCGAAGGCGGAGCCGGCCCGG
>CANJYI010000409.1 GCA_947478975.1 Chthoniobacteraceae bacterium | reverse complement strand
CGCGCGCACTGACTGCTCGGAAACCTGCCCCAGTAACGCGGCACTGGCCTGCTCCAAAAGCACCTCCCGATCCAACTCGGCGAGCTTCTTGATGACACGCGCCAGCAACCCGGCGGCGGCCGGCTTCGTTCCGTTGGCGATAATTCCTACAGTTTTACGATCCATGCGAGAAACTCCACGTTACCATCCCCACCCCGGATTGGGGACTCTATTAAACCCCGCCATTCAAGGCCCGGCTGCGCCCTGACCCAGGCGTGCACACGTTCCACCGCCTTCTGGTGCAGAGCCGCTTCCCGCACAATCCCCCCCCGCCCCACCTCCTCCCGTCGCAGCTCAAACTGCGGCTTTATGAGCACCACCGCCATCCCCCCGGGCTTCACTCGCGCCAAAGAAGCCGGCAAAATCATCGTCAGCGAAATGAAGGAAACGTCCGCCACGAGCAGGTCGACACTCTCGGGCACTTCCTTCTCTGACAAATAGCGGCAGTTCACCTTCTCCAGAGCCAGCACGCGCGCATCGCTGCGGATCTTCCAGTCCAGTTGCGCATGCCCAACGTCCACTGCGTACACCCTGCGGGCGCCGTGCTGGAGCAGGCAATCGGTAAAACCTCCCGTCGAGGCCCCCACGTCCAGACACACCCAGCCCTCTGGATTCAGAGTGAAGGCCTGCAAAGCCCCTTCCATTTTGAATCCGCCCCGCCCCACATAACGCTCCCCAACCTTCACCTCCAGTTGCGCATCCTCCGCCACCCGGCTCCCCGCCTTGTCGGCGCGCTGGCCGTCGACGCTCACCAGCCCGGCCATGATGGCGCGTTGCGCCCGCTCGCGACTTTCAAACAAGCCTCTTTCAACCACCAAAATATCCAGCCGCTTCTTCATGACCGTTGGCAGTCTAGCCTGAGAGCCCTCAGCGGAAAGCAGCATCCAGAGAGCGTCGAAACCACCGAAAAGCGTGTATCCTCCCCTGCCCTGTCCATGGACTCAAGTATGGGCGTCTTTTCGTATTGAGTCAGCCAAAACGGCTGCTCCTCCCCCTTGGTAATCCCCCCGGCGCCACCCGTGAACGGCAAAACAGACGCCCAAGAGAATCAAAAACAAAGACAGGAAGACACCCCGAGGCATGCCGTAATTAAAATCCTCAGGCTGGCGAAACTGTTCGCCGACGATCCGCAACAGCGCGTAAAACACAAAAAACGCTCCAGTCACGACCCCGGTTGGCAGGCGAAAACGGGTCTTGAGGGTCCAAAGCACCCCGAAAAGCAGGGCCCCTTCCAAAAGCGCCTCGTAAATCTGGGACGGATGCCGGGAAGGAAGCACACTCCGCAACGCGCTTTCCAGTCCGGCGGGGTCGACAGCGGTGCCTGCACGCAGCTGCTCCAGTACAAGGTCAGGCTGGAGATTTGCGTAGGGCGTGCCCTCGAGGAGCGCTGGAGATTCCCGGATTTCAGTGGGAAACTGCACAGCCCATGGCAACCGCGTTTCGCGCCCATAGAGCTCCCCATTGATGAAGTTGGCGATGCGCACCAGAAAAATACCTGGCGGGGCTACGCATACGAGGGCGTCGCCAATTCCGGTCCAGGAAAGCCGGTGGGTTCGGGCGTAATAGAAGGTGTAAAAAACAAGCCCCAGAATACCGCCGTGGCTTGCCATCCCTCCCTCCCAAACACGCAGAATACTCAGCGGCTCACTCAGCAGGCGCGGGAAGTCATACAGAAGCGCGAAGCCAAGGCGCCCGCCCAGAAGCACGCCAAAAAGAGCGGCCCAGGTGATGAAATCTCCGACCTTCTCCGGCGCGATGGGCGCCAGTCCCCTACGGGCGAGACGCACCAGCAACCAGTTTGCCAGCAGAAAGCTGAGCACGTACGAAAGCCCATACCAGCGCACACCAATGCCCGACCCGCTTCCAAACTCGACGAGGAACGGACTGAGCCGGTGCAGATAAAACTCTCCCATCCGCGGGCCCGAGACGAATCGCTGGAGGTGTCCCGCCCGTCCGAGACGAGCAGGCTCTCCTGAGGATTAGCCCTTCAGTTCCTGGCCGGTGTTGGAATCAACGATCGTGTACCGTTCGTGGTGGTAGGTCGGATCCGCGCGGAACGTCAAGCGGCCGGCATACTTCCGCTCGATTTCGATCAAAAGCTCTTCATCCTCGGCCCGCAGACGCTGCAGCACGTGAGGATTCACTGTCACCTTGAGTTCGTGAATCTCGGGGTACTTGCGCAGCACCAAGTGCATGGCGCGCTGGAGTTCCACGCTCATTGTCATCGAACTCTTTACCTTGCCACGTCCGTTGCAGTAAGGGCAGGACTCATACACAGCGCCGGAGATGGACTCCTGAGCACGCTGGCGGGTCATTTCCATCAGCCCCAAGGGAGAGATGGGCAGCACGTGCGTCTTGGCCTTGTCCCGCTTCAAACGCTCCTTCATGCGCTGGAAAACGGTCTGCTGGTCTTTCCTGCTCTTCATGTCGATGAAGTCGCCGATGATCAACCCGCCTATGTTCCGCAACCGCATCTGCCTGGCCATCTCATCGGCCGCTTCGATGTTGGTTTGCAGAATGGTCTTCTCGACGTCCTTGCCGCCCTTGTTGCGCCCGGTGTTGACGTCGATGGCGATGAGCGCCTCAGTCTCATCAATGACGATATAGCCGCCGCACGGCAGCCAAACCTGCCGGTGAAACGCGTCGTCGATCTGCTTCTGGACCCCGAAGTTCTCAAAAATCGGCATCGTTCCAGAGTAATGCTGGATGCGACTCTTGGAGCGCTTCGAAATCTGGCCCACAAGCTCGCCCATACGCTTGACCGCCGACTCGTCGTCGCAGTGGACCTCGTCGATCTCGTCGGTAAGAAAGTCGCGGACGGTCCGTTCGATCAGATCGGGCTCCTCGAAGGCGCATACGGGTGCGGGCCGCTTGCTCACAACCTCCTCGATTTTGCGCCACTGCTCCAGCAGCAGACCCAAGTCGCGTACGAAGTAACGCGCCCTCTGCCCTTCGCCCACGGTCCTGATAATGACTCCCATCCCAGCAGGCACATCCAGCTCACGCAGGATTTTCCGGAGGCGCTCCCGTTCCTTGGGGGATTCAATCTT
>CANJYI010000408.1 GCA_947478975.1 Chthoniobacteraceae bacterium | reverse complement strand
GCCTTGATCTTGGTTGCGACCACAACATTGATTTCCTCAAGGAGAGTATTGCGGGAACGCACGGACTGCTCTGAAAGCTGGCGTTCGCGGGTCTGCTGGAACTCCTGGATTTCGCGCTGGAGCGTTCCCAGTGCCTGAAGCTTCTCGTTGAGCACTTTCGCCTTTTCTGCCTTAGCCTTTTCAGTCAGCTCAGGCTTGTTGGCTTCTTCGTTCAACTTCCGCGCGTCAGCCTGGGCCTTGTTGAAGGTCTCAAGACGCTCGTCCAATTCCTTTTTGGCTTGGTTCCGGGCTTCGTTGATCTTCCCCTCGGCTTCCTTGGTTTTGTAATAGCTGTCGAAAACCAGCTTCATGTCCAGCGTGCCAATTTTCATAGATCCCTGGGCCTGGGCCAAAGGAGAAAATGCGAGACTGCCGAGGACAAAAGCGACTACTGGAAAAATGTGATTTAGTTTCATAGGTTTAGGTTCTGGGATGTGCATGTTTACATGTCTGTTTTTGAGCGGGGTTTCAAGTGAGATTGCAATGAAATCCGCATCTAACGGCGTTCTGCAAAATGTACGGCAATCACTTCGCCCAACTAATCAGACGCAACTCGTGCGCCTGGATTAGGTTTGGGTGCGTGGGAATCACGCGCACGCTGAGGCCGTAGGACCCGCTCTCGGCAGCGGCGACCGCCCCTTTGTACAGATAGGACCCCCCGTCAATGTGGGCGGCAAGCTCCAGATCCACACTCATGGGCGAGAGAATTTGCGCATTGGCCTCTTCTCCGTAGTAGGCCTGCACCCGGACATTCTCCGGCGCGAGCGTCCCCAGGTGCACGGTGGCCCGCACGGGAACGCTTTCTCCCACGCGCACATTCAGACCGACCATGTCGACTTCGACCGTCTCGACCGCCACCCTGGGCCAGGCGGCCCGGATCACATCCTTCCACTCCGAAAGCGCGCGCGCCTTTGCTCCCCCGCCTTTTGCAAGGACTGTGTGCGCAGCGGCGGCCGGTTCGTAGAGGCGTTCGGTGTATTCACGGACCATCCGGTGGGTGTTGAACACGGGCAGGATGGAGCGGATCGACTCGCGCATAAGCTGAAGCCAGGCCAGCGGAAGGCGACCGTCAGGCTTGGCGTAGTAAAGAGGCACCACCTGGCTTTCAAGAATGTGGAACAGGCTCGCCACGTCCACCTCGTTTTGGAACTCGCTGGATCCGTCCACGATATCCTCGCCAATGGCCCATCCCGTCTTGCGGTTTTGGGCGTAGGCCTCGCACCACCAACCATCCAGCACCGAAAGGTTCAAGCCTCCATTGGGAGGCAGCTTCATCCCGCTGGTGCCGCTGGCCTCAAGCGGCCGCAGGGGGTTGTTCAGCCAAAGATCAACTCCCTGGTACATACGCCTGCCCACATAGGTGTCGTAGTCCTCCAAAAACACGATGCGGCTCTCAAATTCCGGCATCCGGCTGTAGCGATACACCTCCTGGATGAACTTCTTGCCCGGCTCATCCTTCGGATGAGCCTTACCGGCAAACACAAACTGCACGGGTCGTTCGGTGTTATTCATCAACTTCACCAACCGGTCCGGATCCGCAAACAAAAGCGTCGCGCGCTTGTACGTGGCAAAGCGGCGCGCGAACCCGATGGTGAGCACCTCCGGATTGAGCAACCGGTTGGCCGCCCGCAGTTTTTCCGGCGACTCCCCGAGACGCAGCCGCTGGCTGCGCACCCGCTCGTGCACAAACTCAATCAGCCTGGCCTTCAAGACCTGGTGGGTTCCCCAGAGTGCCTCGTCGGGAATGTCGTAGACGCCGCGCCAAAAATCCGTGTCCGTGAGGCGCTCTCCCCAGCCGGGAAGATACTTATCGTACAGGGTGACGAACTCGGGAGCCATCCACGTACGGGTGTGAATCCCGTTGGTGATGCTCGTGATGGGCACTTCGTTCTGGGGCACCCCGTCCCAGACCTCTTTCCAAAGTCCCTGGGAAACCTTCCCGTGCAGCGCGCTCACTCCGTTGGCGTGGCGGCTGGTGCGCAGTGCCAAAATGGTCATCGAAAAGGGTTCGCCCTCGTGTTTGCGGGTCTGGCCGAACCCCATGAACTTTTCAAAATCAATGCCCACCTTGCCCGGGTAGTCGGCAAAGTAGCGCTTCATAAGCTCGAGGGGAAAGGCGTCGTTGCCGGCAGGCACCGGAGTGTGGGTGGTGAAGATGTTTCCAGAGGCGACAATCTGGAGGGCTGAGTAAAAATCCAATCCGAAATCCGCCACCTGCCTGCGAATGAGCTCCAAGGAAAGGAAGGCGGAATGGCCCTCGTTCATGTGGTAGACCGAAGGGACGATTCCCATCGCATGGAGCGCGTGCACCCCGCCAATGCCGAGCACGATCTCCTGACGGATGCGCATTTCGAGGTCGCCCCCGTAAAGCTGGGCCGTGATGAGGCGGTCGGATTCGCTGTTTTCCGGCAGGTCCGTATCCAGCAGATAGAGACTGATCCGGCCCACTTGCAGCTGCCAGACTTTCGCCCGCACACTTTCCCCAAGGATGTTGACCTGAATGACGAGCGGCTTGCCCTCCGCATCAAAGGTTTCCAGCAGGGGGAGGTGGGAGAAGTTCTGGTTAAGCTGGACACTTTCCTGCCACCCCTCCTTGTTGATTTGTTGGCGGAAGTACCCGTGCCTGTAGAGGAGCGTGAAGGCAATGAAGGGCAGGTCCAAGTCGCTGGCAGACTTGCAGTGGTCCCCCGAAAGAATCCCCAGCCCCCCCGAATAATTGGGGACCGACTCGTGGAAGCCAAACTCGGCTGAAAAGTAGGCCACGGGGCCCTTGAGCGACGAATGCGCCTTGCGGGCCTTGCCCCATGTATTCGGATCGGACAGGTAGGCGCGCAGCCCCTCCAAGACGCACTTCATTTCCCGCTTGAAATCCTCGTCCAAGGCCACCTCCCTGAGCCTTGCCTGCCGGCACAGCTGTAGCATCCGCAGAGGACTGTGATTGGTACGGTGCCAGAGATCCGGGTCCAGATGGCGGAACAGCCTGCGCGCGTCCGGTTGCCAGCTCCACCAGAGGTTGAATGCAATTTCGCGGAGAGGTTCGAGAACCTCGGGCAAGGTCGGGACAACGTTGAAAGT
>CANJYI010000407.1 GCA_947478975.1 Chthoniobacteraceae bacterium | reverse complement strand
GGGGAAGAAGCGCGCGCAAGCGTGGAAGCACCTCGGTTTCGACCATCGGCTTGAGTTCACGCGGCGGACCAGGCAGCAGGAACAAATGGGGCGAAAGGGCATCGCCCCGGCCGGCAAGCGGCATGGGCGGAAAGTACAGGCCGGGTGCGGTTCCAAACCGGTTGGAGAGAACCTCCGCTTCCTCCGGTCGCTGGGCCTGTCTGAAAATCCGGTCCGTGATGCGGATCCCCCGTTTTTCAAGCCGCTCGCGAATGAGCGCAGCGATGGCGGGATCCTCCTGCATGTTGAGGCCGAGGAGCTCGGCAACGATGTCGCGGGTGAGGTCGTCCGTGGTGGGGCCGAGGCCTCCTGTGACAAAGACGATGTCCGCCCGCGCAAAGCTTTCGAGCAGGGCATCCTTGATGACGGGCCCGTCGGGCACGGTGGTCTGACGGCCGATGCCCAGCCCCAAGGGCCAGAGGGCGTCGGCTAAAAACTGAAGGTGCGTGTTGAGCACCTGCCCGAGGAGGAGTTCCGAACCCGTGTTGAGGAGTTCGACGCGGAGCAAAGGAGAGTGGCTCATGAAGGAAGAATGCAGTGTCCCTGATGCGGGCTCAGGGGCGGCTGCAGTCAAACGAGAGGATCTCTCCCGGGGTGCACTCCACGGTGACGAGGATCGGGCTGCAGCACACGGTGCAGTCTTCGATGTGCTCGTGATCACCCGGAGAAGTGTCGATCTGGGTGGGAAAACTTTCCCCGCACCAGGGGCAGTCAATGAAGGCTTCCTGAATGAGATGCATGGCGTGGGCCCACCGTACGCCCCGGTGAGCCCAGCGACAAGCCGCCTATTGCGCTGCGGAGGCTACGCGAGGATGCCCTTGACCAGCTCGCCGTGAATGTCGGTGAGGCGGAAATCCCGGCCCTGATAGCGGTAGGTCAAACGCTTGTGGTCGACCCCCATGAGGTGGAGGATCGTCGCGTTGAGGTCGTGCACGTGGACGGGGTTTTCCGTGATGTTGTAGCAGAACTCGTCGGTGGCGCCGTAGGTGAGGCCCTTTTTGACGCCCGCCCCCGCCATGAGCATGGTGAAACAGCGAGGATGGTGGTCGCGGCCGTAGCTGGTTTCGGTGATGGCGCCCTGGGAGTAGATGGTGCGTCCAAACTCGCCACCCCACACAATGAGGGTGTCGTCGAGGAGGCCGCGCTGCTTGAGGTCCTTGATGAGGGCGGCTGTGGGTTGGTCGGTGTCGCTGCACTGGCCGCGCACCGCGGGCGGCAGGCCGCCGTGATGGTCCCAGCCCATGTGGAAAAGCTGGATGAAACGCACGTCCCGCTCCGCGAGGCGGCGCGCCAGCAGACAGTTGGCGGCGTAGGTGCCCGGGGTGCGGACTTCGGGTCCGTAGCTTGCCAGAACGCTTTCGGACTCGTTGGAAAGGTCGGTCAAATCGGGCACGCTGGCTTGCATCCGGAAGGCCAGTTCGTACTGGGCGATCCGGTTTTGGATCTCGGGGTCGCCGAGCTGCTGGTGCTGGTGTTGGTTGAGCGCCGCCAGTTCGTCGAGGCTGTCGCGCCGCAACTCCCTGTCCATTCCCGCGGGATTGTTCAAATAGAGGACCGGCTCGCCCTTGTTGCGAAACTTCACGCCCTGGTATTTGGCCGGCAGAAACGCCGCGCTCCAGAGCCGGTCGTACAGGGGTTGGTCGCCCTTGCGTCCCGTCCCGAAGCTGGTGAGCACGACGTAAGAGGGGAGGTCGGCGTTTTCGCTTCCGAGGCCGTAGGCCGTCCAGGCGCCGAAACTGGGGCGGCCGGCGAGCTGGGAGCCGGTTTGCATGAAGGTGATGGCCGGATCGTGGTTGATGGCCTCCGTGTGCATGGACCGGACCATGCACCATTCGTCGGCGATGCCCGCCATGTGGGGCATCACTTCGCTAAACCAGGCGCCCGACTGGCCGTGCTGCGCAAACTTGAAGATGCTTGGCGCGATGGGGAAGGACTTCTGGCCGGAGGTCATTGTGGTCAGGCGCTGGCCTTTCCTAATGGATTCGGGCAGATCCTTGCCCCGCTGCGCGACCATCTCCGGCTTGGGATCAAACAGGTCCATCTGGGAGGGCGCCCCGCTTTGAAAAAGGTAGATGATGCGCTTTGCCTTGGGGGCGTGTTGCGGAAAACCGGGGAGCATGGTGGCGCCGGCTTTCGCGCTGGAGCCTCCTGCCAGCAGGCCCCCGAGGGCAGCCATTCCGATGCCGCCTCCGGAATTGCGCAGGAAGGTGCGGCGTGTGACCGCTTCGCGGGCTGCTGCGTCGAGGGCAAGAAATTGGGAGTCGTTGCAGTTCATAGGATCAGGGACGGGAAATGGCTTCGTCGAGATTCAGGAGCACGTTGGCGGTGACGGTGTAGGCGGCGAGTTCGCCTGGGGGCAGGGCGGCGGCGGGTTTGGAGTGGCCGAGCGAGATCATTTGGCGGGCGGCTTCCTCAGCGGGCGCCAGCTTTTGGAGGCGCGCTTTGAGCCGTTGGGTGATGGTGTCCCGCTCGAAGGCATCCGGCTTCCGCGCGAGCACCCGTTGGAAGGCCCATTCCACGCGGGCCTCGGGTGTGCCGCCGCCCTCAAGAAGCATGCCCTCGGCCAGCTTGCGTGCCGCCTCGACGTAGGTGACCTCATTCAAGAGGGCCAGCGCCTGGGTGGGGGTGTTGGATCGGCCGCGTTTGACCGTACAAATCTCCCGGCTGGGGCTGTCGAATAGCAGCATCGAGGGCGGCGCCGCCGTGCGCTTCCAGATGGTGTAGAGCGTCCGCCGGTACAGGCCCTCGCCCTCGTCGTTCTTATAGTTGCGGAGGTTTCCGTAGACGCTGGTTTCATCCCAAACGGCATCGGGCATGTAGGGCCGCACGCTGGGCCCGCCCAATTTGTTGACCAACAGGCCGCTGACGGTGAGCGCCTGGTCGCGCAGTGTTTCGGCGGAAAGACGGAGGCGGGGCATGCGCGCGAGCAGCCGGTTCTCCGGGTCCTTCGCCAGATGCTCGGGCGTGACCGCCGCGGATTGGCGGTAGGCCTCGCTGGTGACCAGAAGCCGCTGCATGGCCTTCATATCCCAGTTGAGGCGGACAAACTCCGTCGCCAGCCAGTCGAGCAGCTCGGGGT
>CANJYI010000406.1 GCA_947478975.1 Chthoniobacteraceae bacterium | reverse complement strand
CTGGTCACACTCCCGCCCGCGCTGCTGCTGACAACCACGTCGTAGGAACCCGCGTCACCGGTCTGCGCGGTTGCAATGCTGAAGGTGGCACCCGTCGCGCCGGAGAGTGGGGTGCCGCCTTTGCGCCACTGGTAGGAAAGCGTGCCCGGTCCCGTGGCGGTCACGCTGAAAGAGGCCGGATTTCCAACGGTGACGCTTCGGTTGAACGGCTGCGACTGGATAGCCAAGGGCAGAATCACCGGGGGTTTCGCGGTCACCGCCAACACCGCGCCGGCGCTCGTGGCACTGCTGTAGGCGTGACTCGCCACAACGGAGTAGGTCCCCGCATCCGAAAGGGCTGCGCTCGAAAGCACCAGCGCGGCAGAAGTCGCACCGGAGATCGGCGTACCGTCCCTTCTCCACTGGTAAGCCAGCGGTAACACGCTGCTCGCGTCCACGCTGAACCGGACGGATTCGCCCTCCAACACGTTGGCACCAACTGGCTGCGCGTTGATGGCCACCTCCAGCTGCGCGGGGGTGTACACGCTTAGCTGCGCTGTGCCACTCGTCACGGACGCCTTTGCATCCGCAACCACCACATCATAAGACCCGGCATCTCCCAGTTGTGCAGCGGAAAGCACAAGGGTCGGCCCCACCGCCCCTGCAATCTGGACACCCCCCTTGCGCCAGCGGTAGGTGAATGGGGCTGTGCCTGTTGCCGTCACGACAAAGGAGGCGGGTCCATCCACCATAACGGATGCGCTTACCGGCTGGGTTCGGATCAGCAGGGATGTGTCCATCAGAGCCCCGATCCGCACCTTCGCACTGTCCAACTCGGTGACGCACAGGTTCCCAAGCGGATCGACCAGTATGCCCCCCGGATACGCAAAGCGCGCCACACTGCCGATCCCTTCAGTGCTGCCGGTAATCCCGACCGACCCGGCCAGCGTCGTCACCGCCCCGGCGGAACTGACTTTGCGGATGGTCTGGTTGTAGGTGTCGGCGACGAACACATTGCCCGCCGCGTCCAGCGCCACGCCCTGCGGCGAGGCAAACAGCGCGTTGGCGCCCGTTCCGTCCGCGGCGCCGCGCACGCCGGCGACCCCGGCCAGCGTGGTGACGTTTCCAAACGGACTGATCGCCCGGAGCGCACTGCCATCGGCCACCACGATGTTGCCCGAGGCGTTCACTGCGAGGGCGACGGGCGCAGTGAAGCGCGCGCTGCTACCGGCCCCGTCAAGACTGCCGGACGCACCGGGCGCCCCGGCGAGCGTCGTGACCACCCCCGCGGGAGTGATTTTGCGGATGGTCAAGTTTCCGGAATCCGCCACATACACGTTGCCTGCGGCATCGAGTGCGATGCCGCGCGGGCTCAGGAAGCGCGCGTTGAAACCGGCGCCGTCCGTGCGGCCGCTCACCCCCGGGGTGCCCGCCAAGGTGGAGACGGCCCCCGCAGTGGAAATCACCCGCACCACATGATTGCCGGTGTCGGCCACGTACACATTTCCGGCGGCGTCCAGTGCGACGGCCTGCGGTGTGTTAAAGCGTGCGGAGGAGGCCTCTCCGTCGGAATCTCCCGCGATTCCCAAAGCACCGGCCAAGGTGGTGGTGGCGCCCGAGTTGGCGACCTTGCGGATGGCGTGGTTGGCGGAATCGGCGACGTAGATGTTGCCCAGGGCGTCCTGAGCCAAGCCACGGGGCGCGCGGAACCGAACGTCGTTGGGCAGTTCGGAGTCGACGGCTCCGGGGCTGGGGGTGCCGGAAAAGGGTGTGACCTCTCCGGTGGAAGCGACCTGGCGCACCACGGAGTTGCCGGTGTCTGCGATGTAGGCTCCGCCGGAACCATCGGAAACAATGCCCAGCGGCACGGAGAACTGGGCAGCCGCGCCTGTGCCCTCCGCAAAGCCGGCGGCGGTGTTGCCGGCGAGCGTTGAGACAAGCCCCGCGCTCGAGACCGAACGGACGCGGTTGGCGTCGAGCACGAGCAGGTTGCCGAGGGCGTCCGAGACAAGCGCCACCGGGTTGGTAAAGCGTGCGAGTGTGCCCGCACCGTCGGCGGTACCGGCATAATTGGCTGCGCCGGCGACGGTGGTGACGCTGGCGTCGGTGGTGATCTTGCGCACCACCTTGTTGCCGGTGTCCGCCACGTACAGATTTCCGGAGCCGTCGAGGGCGAGCCCCGCAGGCTTGTTAAACTGGGCGGCCCCGCTGCTGGCGTCGCTGTAACCGAGGAAGCCCGCGTTGCCTGCAAAGGTCGCCACCGTGCCGCCCGAAGTGATGCTACGGATGACGCTGTTGCCGGTGTCGGCCACGTACAGCGTGCCCGAGGGGGTGACCACCAGGGACTGGGGCCCGTTGAAGCGTGCAACGGCAGCGGCGCCGTCCTGCGAGCCCGATTTGTTGGAGGTTCCGGCGAAGGTGGAGACCACGCCGGTGGTGGAGATTTTCCGGATGAGGTGGTTGCCGGTGTCGGCGACGAAGAGGTTGCCAGCGGAATCGAGAGCCACGCCCGAGGGCGCATTGAAGCGGGCAAGGACGGCGGCACCGTTGGCGCTGCCGGGGACGCCGGGAGCTCCAGCCACGGTGGAGACCACTCCGGCTGCGGAGATTTTGCGGATGGTGTGGTTGTTGGTGTCCGCGATGTAGAGGGTGCCGGCCGCGTCGCGGGCCAGACCGCGCGGGTAGTTGAAGCGGGCGTTGGCGGGTTCTGTGGAATCGAGGCTGCCGGGGCCGCCCAACGGGCCAGCAAGGGTGGACCAGAGGCCGGAAATGGGCGGGATCAGATTGAGCGTCAGCGCGGCGGCTGTGCTCAGGGAGCTGCCACTGCCGTTGGAAACAAGCACTTGGTAGAGCCCTGCGTCGGCGGCGTAGACAGCAGGCAGATTGTAGTCTGCTGTGGTGGCTCCCGGGATATCCACGCCATCCTTCCTCCACTGGTAGGTGAAAGGACCGGCGCCGATGGCCGTCACGCTGAAGATCGCACCCGCACCGGGGGAGACTTTCTGCGCGACCGTCTGGCTTCCGATGAGCGGTGCGCCCGGATTGGGTGCGGTCACGGTGAGCACCGCCGCATTGCTGAGGGCGGGCCCGTCCGGATTGGTGACGACCACGTCGTAGGATGCGGCATCTGCGGGGGCGACGGCGG
>CANJYI010000405.1 GCA_947478975.1 Chthoniobacteraceae bacterium | reverse complement strand
GCTGAACCGGCATCTGAGGGTCTGCATCCCCGTGAAACAGCAAAAGAGGTGGGTCCTTCGGGTCGAGATGCGCGACAGGGCTGGCCAACCGGGCCAGCTCGGGCTGCTCTTCGGGCGTTCCACCCAGCAAGCGCTGGAGTGCCGGCACGCGCATCTGAAGGCCGTATTCGGAGGACTGGCGCAGGATCGTTTGCAGATTTGAGGCTCCGAAAAAGCTGACGATGGCCCGTACGGAACTGGAGGCTTCCCGACACTTGCCCACGGTCCCCTCGAGCGCCGCCACGCCCGAAGAGACTCCGGCGAGCGCGGCGAGATGCCCGCCCGCGGAAGAGCCGGCAATCGCGATCCGCCCGGCAGGAATTCCGAGGCGTCCGGCTTCGGTCCGCAGGAAACGCACAGCCGCCTTGATGTCGTGGATGTTTGCTGGAAAAGGAGCCTGCGTGCTCAACCGGTAGTCCACACTCGCCACGGCGAATCCGTCCGTGACAAGGCCAGAGATAGGGTAATCCGCGCGGCTCCCTCCGCTCCAACCGCCTCCGTGAACGTATACCACCACGCCGGTGCAAGGTGTCTGCGGTTGATACAAATCGAGGAGCAGAGGAACGCCCCCGACGCGGGCGTATTCGACATCCCGGAGCACCTCCGCCGCCAATGGGCTGTGCAGCAAAAGGCCGAAAACAGCCGACAACAGCAGGCGAAAAAGCGGAGGTGTTTCCATGCGGGAATGTGTCATCCGCCCGGAACGACGGCGAGTGGGAACGCCCCGACGCCTGAAGCGGGGGCGGCCGCCCAGGGGCCGTGCGCAAAAAAATGTCCGGAAAATCATCCGCCAGACCTTTATGCTTACACAGATGGAACCCGAACCAAACGCCCCACCGGAAAACCCGGAGGACTACTTGAGGCAACTCGCCCAGCACGAACGCTGGTTGGCAACGTATGTCTACAGCTTGGTCGCCCATTCGTTTGATGCGGAGGACATCCTCCAAGAGGTTAAGCTCACCCTCTGGCGGAATTTCGCAAAGTTTCAATCCGGCACAAACTTCCGCGCCTGGGCCCGGACTATCGCGCTCCATCAAGTTCTGAATTTCCGACGTTCGGCCAAACGCCATGCGGGGGCGGCCTTGGAGGAGGTTTTCGTCGAGGCCGTCGCCATGGAACTGGACCGACAAGCATCTGCACTCGAGAGCCAGGCTGAGCTTCTTGGCCGGTGCCTCCAGAAGCTCCCCGAAGCCCATCGAAAGCTGATTGTGTGGCGCTACTACGAGGACTGTTCGGTTCCCGAGATTGCGGCGCGCAGCCGGCGGACAGAAGAGGCGGTTTACCGGTTGCTGAGCCGGATCCGTGCGGTGCTGAGCGAATGTGTTGTGCGGTCGGCCATTCATGTGGAGGCAAGATGAAAGCGCGGGCTCAAGACCAGCTGGATCGTGCGGTGGAAGGGCTGCTGTCGCCTGCGGAATGGGCGGAGTTCCAGGCCGCCGTGGTCGCTGACGCGCAACTACGGGCCGCATATGCACAGCGGGTTTGGTTGCACCAGACGCTCCGGACCGCGAGACCCGAACTGGCAGGGCTTTTGCAGGCCCCGCCCGCTCAGAGCGGTCCGATTTCTTGGCAATGGCTGTTCCCGCGAGCCGCCCTGCTTGCGGCCGCCATCGCGCTTGCCATTGGTGCGTATTTTTTGGGGCGGCACCCCCTCAAGCCGGCCTATGTGGCGGTGCTGGTGCAGGTGGAGAACTGCAAGTGGGGCGGTTCCGAGCTGCCCACGGCGGTACAGTCCAGACTCACGGCGGGCACCCTCTCACTCTTGGAGGGGATGGCCACCATTGCTTTTGAGAGCGGCGCCCGTGTCACGCTTGAGGCGCCCACGCAGCTTCAGATTCTGGATGCCATGCACTGTCGGCTGATCCACGGAGCCGTCACCGCAGAAGTGCCCAAGCCTGCGCACGGCTTCACCATCGCCACGGCCGATCTCAAGGTGATCGATGTAGGCACCCGCTTCGGACTGACGGCGAGCGCCGTCGGCAATTCGCAGGTGCGCGTCTTCGAGGGGGCGGTGGATGTCGCCGGCCTTCCCGAGGGCGGCCTCAGACGCCTTACGCAGGGCCGTGGCCTTCATGTGAACACCGGCAGCACGCTCGCCGGACAGGAACCCGTCCAAGGCGTCCAGCTGCAAGGGCCCGACGGTTGGCTTGCCATACCCACCTCCTTCGGTCGCGGCAAGGACGGCTACACGCGCCGCGGCGACCTCAACGGACCCCTCGGGCGTCAGCCTCTCCTCATTGTTAAACACTCAGACCTGCCCGACAGCCGCCGCAACGAACGCCGCGCCATCCTTTCCTTTGACGTCTCCCAAATCAATCCGGCCGACATTCAGGAGGCGGAGCTCGTGCTTGATCCAGTCCCCAGCGGGTTTGGTTTTTCCGCGCTGGTGGCTGATTCGCGGTTTGCCCTGTACGCCCTTTTGGAGGAGTCGCTGGACCAGTGGGACGAGGAGGGCACCCTCTGGGCGACAACGCCGGGATGCTCGGATTCCGGTCCCATTCCGGATCAGACCCGGCGGGTCGCTGAATTCTGGATTCCGCGGGGAGGACGCTCCGGGCTAATTTCCGCAGGCGGCGCCGCCTTGGTGGATTTTTTGCGGGCGGATTCCAACGGGATTGTCAGCTTCCTGCTGGTCCGCGAGACATCGGAGACCGACCCGAACGGACTTGCGCATGGATTCGCATCCAAGGAACATCCAGCTGCGCGGCCGCCTACGCTGCGCCTGAAGCTCCCCCCCCGCTCATGAAACGCGTCCTTCTTTGTTTGGTGCCGGTATTTTGCGGACGCCTCTTTGCAGCGCAAGAGGACGTGGCCCGGGCACAGGCCAAATTCTTCGAATCGGAGGTTCGCCCGATTCTCGCCACCCGCTGTTTCGAATGCCACGGCGAGAAGAAGCAAAAGGGCGGTCTTCGATTGGACGACATCGCCTTTTTGAAGGCGGGCGGAGACAACGGACCGGCGTTGGTTCCCGGGAAGCCGGAGGAGTCGCCGCTGATCGAGGCGGTGCGCTATGGCAAGGCGGACTTCCAAATGCCCCCGAAAAAGCCGCTGCCGGCCGCCGAGGTGGCCGTGCTTGAAAAGTGGGTGCG
>CANJYI010000404.1 GCA_947478975.1 Chthoniobacteraceae bacterium | reverse complement strand
TTCAACTCCGCAGGCACTGCCAGCGGTATTCCAATGGGAGCCGGGGCGGGCTCCCCGGTCCGCACCCGAATCACCGCCAAGTCGCGGGTCTGCTCAGCGACCACCGCCTGCCGCTTTAGCTTGGGCAGCATTCCTGCCACAAACAGCCCTGCTGCACCGCCCAGCACCACGAGCACCAGCAGATAAAAAGCTACCCCGGAAGTGCGCGGAGTTTTCGCGGACTGGGCGGCGGCAAGGGACTCGTTGGGAGCGTTCACAATAGTGGAAAAAGAGGCGGTACAGAAAGCGACCCGGAGATGGCGTAAATATTGGGAGTTCGTAAAGGAGGGGTTCCTGAGACGAGAAATCTGCCTGAGCCCTGGAACGTCTCGCAGGCTATGCCCAAACTCCGCCGCATTCAAAGACTCAGTTCGCACGGTGCGGAGGCTGCTTCACGAGTGCGCAGCTTTACTCCGGTGCATTGACGCTGCCGACTGCCGCTGTTTGAATCCTTTCCGATGCTCCGTCTCGCCCTTAAAATGCTGTATGGCGATCGTGCGAAATACATGATGCTTGTGTGCGGCCTGAGTTTTTGTGCGCTCTTGATGTCCCAGCAGATCTCGGTTTTCTGCGGCCTGTTGCTTTGGACCAATGCTACGGTGCGCAACATCCGTGTGCCCATTTGGGTGGCTGATGCGAAGGTCGAGCAGGTCAACGAGGTCGTACCCATGCGCGAGATCGAGGTGCAGCGGGTCCGCTCTGTTCCGGGTGTAGAATGGGCCGTGCCACTCTTCTGGAGCCTGCTGCAGACGCGCCTTCCCGACGGCACCTTTCAGGCCGTCCAGCTCACGGGCCTCGACAGCGCCACGCTTGTCGGACGCCCCACCAAAATGCGCGCTGGCAGCGTCGAAGATCTGCGCCTCCCCAACGCCGTCATCGTGGACCAGGTGGCCATCGCAAAATTCGCCAAACGGGGTATCGCCCTCAAGCTGGGGTCCACCTTCGAGATCAACGACAAGGAGGCGCGCGTGGTGGGGATCTGCGAAACGGAGCGCTCCTTTCTCGGGCAGCCTTACGTGTTCACCACCTACTCACGCGCCCTCGAATATTCCCCGCCCCAACGAAAGCTGCTTTCCTTCGTGCTGGTCCAACCAAAGCCGGGCGTTGCCGTTCCAGAATTGCTCCAACGCATCTCGGCGGTGGGCGGTCTGCGCGCCTTCAGCTCGGACCAGCTCAAGTGGGATACGTTCATGTGGTACGTCAAAAACACGGGCATCCCCATTTCCTTCGGAACCGTCGTCATCCTCGGGATCGTGGTGGGCATCGCCATCGCCGGGCAGACTTTCTATTTGTTTGTCCACGAAAACCTCCGTTTCATGGCGGCCCTCAAGGCCATGGGGGCAGGCTTTGGGATACTCGCCCAGATGGTCTTCCTGCAGGCATTTACTGTCGGATTCACCGGTTACGGGATTGGTGTCGGAGCTGCGGCCATGTTTGGCAACGCCGTTCTCAAAAAGGGCGAGCCGCCCTTTTACATGCCGTGGCAGGTGCTGGTGTTTACCGGCGTGGTCATCCTTTTCATCTGCTGCCTGTCCGCCCTCGTGGGCCTGCTTAAGATCGCCAGAACCGAAGCCGCCATGGTCTTTAAATGAGCGCCTCCAGCGATCCCCAGCAACCCCTCGCGGTCCAGACCTCTGCTCTGGTGAAAAACTATGGCCGTGGGGACAACCTCGTGCAGGCGCTCAAGGGCGTTGATTTCGAGGCCCGCTGCGGCGAACTCCTCATGATCGTCGGCCCGTCAGGCTGCGGCAAAACCACCCTGCTGAGCGTCATCTGCGGCACTCTGGGCTATGACGCCGGATCAGCCTCGATTTTTGGACGAGACCTTGCGGGAATGAGCACCGCCAAGCTTACCGCGTTTCGGGGCAAGAACGTCGGCTTCATTTTCCAGCAGTTCAACCTCATCCCCTCCTGGACCGCGCTGGAAAACGTCAGCGTTCCCCTGCTGCTGAACGGGGTCGGGCGGGCCAAGGCGGAAAAGGCTTCCGCCGCCCTCCTCGCCGAGGTCGGCCTGCAGGATAAGCTGAAGGTGCTGCCCGGGCAGCTTTCCGGGGGACAGCAACAGCGGGTGGCGATCGCCAGGGCCATCGTCCACGAACCCAAGCTTCTCATCTGCGACGAACCCACTGCGGCGCTCGATGCCGCCTCCGGCCGGAGGGTCCTCGAGCTCCTCAAGGAACGCGCCTGTCGGCCCGACCGTTGCGTCATCATTGTCACACACGACAGTCGCATCTTCTCCTTCGCCGACCGCATCGCAGAAATGGAGGACGGTCAGATCAAGGAGGTTCACGGAGCAGGGGAAACCCAAAAACTGTATGTTTAAGAGCGCCTCACTTCTTGTCGCGATTGCCGGCATCGGCATCGCCGCAAATCTCGTCCGCAAGCAGGATATCCAGGAGCCCGCCGCTGCGCCCCTCAATCCGCCTCCCTCCGCCCCGTACGCACAGTCGATCGGGGCCCGCGGTCTCATCGAGGGCGTGGAGGAAAACGTTCGCATAGCTCCCGCCGTCGCCGGACTCGTTGCTGCTGTGCGGGTGCAGGTCGGCGATGAAGTACAGACCGGACAGGTTCTCATCGAGCAGGACGCTCGTGATGCGGAGGCGCAAATCGCTGTGCAGGAGGCCAACGTGGGTGCCATCCAGGCTTCCCTGGCGGAAAGTGAGGTGGCCCTCGCTGACCGCCAGGATCAATGGAGCCGGGTGGAGCAACTCGGTGCCAGCAAGGTGGTCAGCGTCGACGAGAAACAGCGCACATTGTACGCGTTCCGCGCCGCCGCAAGCCGCGTGGAGGCGCGTAAAAGCGATCTCGCCGCCGCCGGCGCGCTGCTTTCCCGGGCCCGCGTACAGCGGGATCTGTTGCTGGTCCGCGCGCCCCGCGACGGCACCGTTCTGCAGCTCAACGTCAGACCCGGGGAGTACGCCGTCCCGGGCGCCATCGAGTACAGCATGCTGCTGGGCCGGACCAAGGAACTTCAGCTCCGCGCGGATGTGGACGAGGACAACGCGCCCCGGGTCAAGGCGGGATGCCAGGCCATCGCCTTCATCAAGGGTGTGCGCCACGACCCGGTGCCCCTGCGCTTCGTACGCATTGAGCCGTACATCC
>CANJYI010000403.1 GCA_947478975.1 Chthoniobacteraceae bacterium | reverse complement strand
GAGGTCGCGCAGGCCGCCGCATTGAAAGCCGGCTACGTCGCGGAGGTGGTGCGCCCCAAAAACGGGGTGGTCTACTACGGAGTGCGCAAGCGGCCCGAGGAATACGAGGCCGAAGTCCCGCGCTACCACGCCTTGATCCAGCAGGCCGATGCGCTCATCCGCGGGTTGGTGCAGGATCCGCAGAAGCGTTTTTCCGACTGCCCGCTTCCCTCCCTGCCACCGCTGTCCGAGGGCAAGAGCGTCCCGGACCGCTACAGCGGCGGGATTTTGAAAAGCCCCGGGGAACAGCAGAAGGACCTCCAAGTCGCGGAGGGCTACCAGCTCAACTGTTTTGCTTCGGAGGCGGATTTTCCGGAGCTCAAAGCCCCCGTCCAGATGGCCTTCGACGCCCGCGGCCGCCTGTGGGTGGTGACGATGCCTTCCTTTCCCCACACCGTTCCCGGGGCCAGGCCCGAGGACAAGATCCTGATCCTCGAAGACACGGACCGCGACGGCAAGGCGGACAAGTGCACCGTCTTCGCCACCGGTTTTGACGCCCTCGACGGGGTGGCATTTCACGAGCGCGGGGTGATTGTGTCGGCCCAGCCGAAGCTGCTGCTGTTGCGCGACACTGACGGCGACGGGCGGGCGGACACGCGCGAAGAACTCCTGCGTGGGATAGATGTGACCGACTCGCACCACGGAGGAATGATCTCAACCGATCCGCTGGGGCACGTGATTTTCAGCGACGGGGTGTTTCACCGCTCGCAGATCGAAACGCCCTTCGGTGTCGTCCGGGGCATTGACTCGACCACCTACCGGCTTAATCCGTCAACCGGACGCGTGGAAACGGAGTGGCAGGGGCTCACTCCCAACCCATGGAAAACGGCCTATGACCGCTATGGAAACCTCTTCCAGCGGTTCGGCGGCGGCCATGTGCTCGACGCGCTGCCACAAACCTGGACGCCCCTCGGAGTGTACCACCCCTACGGCAACGGGACGGTGGTCAATTATGGAAAGGGCTCGGCCCTGGGCGTGGTCTCGAGTCCGAACTTTCCGGAGAAGTACCAGCAGGGGGTCGTCTCCGCGTCGCTGCTGGGAAGTTACTGCGTCTCCCTCTCCGCCCCCAACGTCGATGCCGGCGCGATGCTCGGCACCGACCGCCTCGACCTGCTCAGTTCGCAAAACTCCGCGTTCCGACCCGTGGACGCGACCTTCGGGATGGACGGCGCGCTTTACGTCTCCGACTTCGCAAGCCGCATCATCGGCCACGCCCAGCATCCAATGCGGGATCCGCAGTGGAACCACACCCTGGGGCGCATCTGGCGCGTTGTGGCCGCGGACCGGCCGGTGGTAAAAAACTGGCCCCGGATCGAGGGCGCTCCGTTGCCGGAACTGCTTGCACTGCTGACGCATTCGCAGGATTTGGTGCGGGAACACGCGCGGCTTCAATTGCGGGCCCTTGGCGGTGAGGTGGTGCCGGCGGTGGACGCGTGGATCGCCGGATTGGGGCAGGCGGGGGCCGTGGATGAACAGGCGCTTTTGGAGGCGACCTGGATTTTGCTCAGCAAGGGGCAAATGCGGCCGCGCTGGGTGCAGAGGCTCCTGGACTCGCAGGAGCCACGGATGCGCGCGGCTGCGGTGCAGACGTTGCGCTTTGAGGGTGGCAGCCCGTCCGAGGTGCGGGCGCTGCTGGCCAGGGCGGCGGTTGATCCGCATCCGCGGGTCCGCATGGCGGTGGTGAATGTCGTCTCCCGTCTGCGGGCCACCGCGCCGGTGGGGCCGAGACGGGACGGAGAGGCACGGGAGGCTGGGGCGCACGCGGCGCACCTGCACGGGGAAGCGGCCGCGCCGTGGGAGGCCGTTCTGGAAGGAATGGCCGCACAGGAGCCCGCGGTCCTGCAGATGGTCCAGGATCTGAAGGCGGGCATCCGTCCGACCAAGGGGCGGTCAGTGCCGGTGCTTGAAGTGAGTCCCGCTACCGAGGTGCGGCAGTGGGTCCCCGCCGTGGCAAAAGGAACCGGGGAGGCCAGCGCCTATCCGACCAGTGCGCAAAAGGAGAAGGCCAAAACCGCACCTCCAAAAGCCTTTGTGTACCGCACCTTCATTCAGGCGGAGCTGTCGCAAACCGTGCTCCTCAATGTGAAGCACGGCTATCTGGACGTCTCCGCCAATGGCGTCCAGTTGCTCACGGCGGACAGTCCATACAGCTCGCAGCAGCAGGTGCAGTTTGAGCTGCAAAAAGGCGTGAACCTCGTCGAACTGACCTTTCGGAGGCTCAAAAACAAGGAGGCCCGCCCGCCCGTCTTCGTCTGTGACACACTCGGACAGGCGGTTGAGGGGGCCAATTTTGCACAGGATGAACCCGCCCTTTCGGCCCTTGCCTCTGCCTGGGAGGCCGCGCACGCGGCGGACTCGGATGCGCTGCGGGTGCAGGCCGTCCCGAACCTGCTGCAGTTTTCTCCCAAGGAAATCCGTGTAAAGGCGGGGCAGGCCGTGCGCCTTCTTTTTGAAAACCCCGACCTGATGCAGCATAACCTGGTGCTGGTTGAAGCGGGTGCCGAGGAGGAGGTGGGAGCCCTCGCGGATCAAATGGCGACGCAGCCGGAGGGGCTTGCAAAACAATTTATCCCCGTGTCCGCCAAGGTGCTCCATGCGACGCCCCTGGTGAACCCGAACGGCCGGGCGGAACTGGTTTTTACCGCGCCTTTGAAACCGGGAAGCTACCCCTACCTCTGCACCTTCCCGGGGCACTGGCGGGTGATGCGCGGGGTGCTGGTGGTGGAATAGCAGCCGGGAAAAAAGTGCACTCCTCTGTTTTGGAGGTCCGCTGGAGCGCTTCCCATTGGGATGCACCTTCCTCGCGGCCTGGCCGTGGCCTCCCCTGAAAGCACCACTCCGGCACGCCCGCCTCTACTTGGCCGCGGGCTCTCACCGGTAACGGACGCTCTTCAAATAAAGCCCCTCGGCCGGCGCGCAAAACGAGGTGCGCCTCCCCGCCGGCCGGCTCAGCAACTCCTCCAGCCACGCCAGATCCGCCTTCCCCTGGGCCACCCGCACCATCGACCCCGCCAGCATCCGCACCATCCGGTACAGAAACCCGTTGCCCGCAAACCGGAGCGTCAGCAGCGGGCCCGCAGTCTTGACGGTGAGCGCGTAAATGG
>CANJYI010000402.1 GCA_947478975.1 Chthoniobacteraceae bacterium | reverse complement strand
CCACAGCGTAAAGCTCATGGGACAGCATCCGCCCGAGAAAGAAAATCCCGATCGCGAAAGCTGCAATTGCCTCCGCTCAAGTTTCGCCGCCGTCTCTCTGTAAAAGTCCCCTCAGAACCTCGATTCCCTCAGGCTGTGGGATGGCTGTGATTTTGATTACTGTTTTTCTTCATCTGTGACTCGCTCCCGTTTTTCAAGGAGCCAGCAAAGTGTTGTCGACCATGAACACGCCTTAGGGCCTGCGGCCCGTACCGTTGCAGCTGTAGCATTTGGAGAACATTTTTCCATCGCAGAACGAACACTTAAAATTCCCGTTCTTCCCCGTGCCTTTGCAAAAAGAGCAGGTGAAGCTTGAGGTTCCCGCACCTCTGCAGGAGCCGCACACATTTTGCGGTTGAGATCCCCCGGAGCCGGGAGCGGAACTCGTCTGCCCGGTGCCGTTGCAACTAAAACACTTGCTGAACATCCGGCCGTTACAAAAGGAACACTTGAAGGAGCCGTTTCTGCCGGTGCCCTTGCAGAAGGAGCAGGTCAGGTTCGAGGTTCCAGAGCCTCTGCACCCGCCGCATTCCGCGGCCAGAATGGTGGAGGGGCGCAGTGCCTGGATGCCCCAGAAGCACACAATGAGCAACCAAAGGAAAATCCCTCGTGTACGATTCATGTAGGAAGAGTAGGTTGTTGACGGCTCGCCTTTAGCTGGAAATACAGAAATAGTTCCCCGGCCGCCCGGGGGGCGGGGAATTCGTTCCTAGGAGGAAACTCCGGTTTTGCCGCTGGTTTGTTGCCGCGCCGGTCTTCTGAAATGCTCTGCATCCCGCTGGAACTTCTGGAACGCCGCCTCTTTCATTCCTCCCAATCTGGAACCCTCACGCATCGCAGCCGCTATGGAACTCAAACAATTCGAACCCGAGGAAAAGAACGCACGCACCTGGGCGATGCTCTGCCATCTCGGGGGGCTGGCGGGTTGCTTTTTGCCCTGGCTCGCCCACCTCGCCACTCCGCTGCTGGTCTGGCTGCTCAAACGCAACGACCATCCCTTTATCGAGGAACAGGGCAAGGAGTCCTTGAACTTCCAGCTCTCCATGACCCTTTACTCCGTGATCGGCTGCGGCCTCCTCGCCGCTACCATCATTGGAATTTTCGTCATCCCGTTTTTTCTGTGGTTTTTGTACCTCTTGAACATTTTCGGCGTGGTGGTGGCGGCCATTCAAACCAGCGGAGGGAAACATTTCCGCTACTGGCTCATCGTGCGCTTCATCAAGTAGCGTTCATCCCGGCGGCGAACGGAGAATTTTTTGGACAGTCTGGCCTGTCATGAGATGCTCTTTGGAGGTCCTAGGGCGGTTCCTTTGTTTAGAAACAACGCACCTTCTTCCCCGCCCATACTGCGGTTGCTGTCCGGTTTCGTTCACCCCATCCCTCCCCATGCAATCCCCCCGGTCTTTACGTTCCGTGCGCCACCTGCTTTGTGCCGCGCTCTTTGGCTTGTTTTCGTGTTTGGGACAGGCCGCACCACCCAACGTCGTGATGATCCTCTCCGACGATCAGGCGTGGGGCGACTATGGTTTCATGGGGCACCCCACGATCCAGACCCCCCACCTCGATCGGCTTTCCCGCGAAAGTCTCACCTTCCGGCGGGGATACGTGCCCTCGAGTTTGTGCTGTCCGAGCCTGGCGTCGATCATTACCGGACAGTATCCCAGCCGCCACCGGGTGGTGAGCAACGACCCGCCGCTGCCGCAGGGGATGACGCAGAAGGAATTTCTCGCAAGCGGCCTGTTTGAAGAGGGCCGGGCGCGCATGAACGCCTTCATGGACGCTGCGCCCACCCTGCCGAAGCTGCTGGTCCAGAACGGCTATATGGCACTTCAGACCGGCAAATGGTGGCAGGGAAACTACGCCCACGGCGGGTTCACCCACGGCATGACCGTCGGCAGCCGGCACGGTGACAAGGGGCTCGATATCGGGCGCAAGACCATGCAGCCCATCAAGGATTTCATCGACGACGCCCAGACCCAGGGCAAGCCCTTCATGGTGTGGTACGCGCCTATGCTCCCGCACGACCCCCACACCCCCCCGGAGCGGCTTCTCGAAAAATACCGCACCAAGACCCCCAGCATCCACATAGCGCGGTACTGGGCGATGGTGGAATGGTTTGACGAAACCTGCGGCGAACTCCTCCAATATCTGGACGACCGCAAGCTCTCCGAGAACACCATTATTGTGTACACCTCGGACAACGGTTGGATTCAGGATCCCGACAAGCCGCGGTACGCCGCCAAGTCCAAGCAGAGTCCCTACGACGGCGGCTTGCGTTCCCCGATGATGGTCCGCTGGAAGGGCACCATCGCCCCCGCAACCGAGGACACGCTCGCCGTCAGCTCGCTGGATTTCGCACCCACCCTCCTTAAAGCCTGCGGAATCCCCGTCCCGGAGCAGATGCAGGGAATCGACCTGCGCGACACCGCCGCACTGCGTGCCCGCACCGCGCTCCACGGGGAATGCTACACCCACAATCTGGTCGACTTTGAACAGCCCGCCAGCAGCCTGCGCTGGCGTTGGATTGTCGAAGGCCAGCAGAAGCTCATCCTCCCCCACGCGGCCAACGAGCCGGAGGCTGTCCCCGAACTCTACGACCTTTTGGCCGATCCTTCCGAAGAACACAATCTGGCTGAAGCCAGGCCGTTGGAGGTCGAGCGGCTGCGCAAGATTGCCAACGCCCGCTGGAAACCCTAATGCGTGTTCACTACCGTTAACTTCTTGCTGATTCCTCGGGGAACGGGGAGTGATCCGCAGATGACGCAGAGTTCACAGAGGTACCTGATGGTTTCCTCTTATCTGTGAAATATGCGGATGCCTCTCTGAATGAGCTGTTTGTGGAATCCCTTTAGGGGAGTCCGCGAGGTTCCTCGGGAAGCTGCGGTTTGGTTGACAGTTAACAGGCCCTAGCGGCCTTCTTTTCACTCCGACAGTTCATGAAACACTTCGCCGCCTTTCTGTTTTTTTTCGTCGCTGCCCTGCGTCCCGTCGTTGCTGCGGAACGGCTGAACATCCTCTTTCTGTTTGCGGATGATTGGGGCCGCTACGCCAGCGCCTACGCGCAGGCGGACGCCAAGCCCTCCCCGAATGACGTCATCCGCACGCCCCATG
>CANJYI010000401.1 GCA_947478975.1 Chthoniobacteraceae bacterium | reverse complement strand
GGATTATTTTCGGCTGCGCGCCTTCTTCGCACCCGTGCAGTGGCGGGATGACATGAAGCTGGCGACGCCCGAGGAGAAGGCGGAACACGCCGGGCGCCAAGCCCAGTGGGAGGAGGCCACCGCCGGGGTGCGGGCCAAAATTGCGGCGCTCGTGGACCCGCTTATCAAGAAGGGCGAGGCCGGCGCGTTCAAGCGCTTCAATCCTGAACTGCAGGGGATGATGCGCAAACCCCCCACTGAGCGTGAACCGCTGGAACGACAGCTTGTGAATTTGTGCGAGCGCCAGATGAGCCGGGCGCGCCGGGTCACCGATCCGCTCAAGTCGCTCAAGTCGGAGGAGGCAAAAGCCGAGTACCAGGCCCTGCAGGAGGAGCTTAAACAGTTCGAGGCGCTCGCGCCCAAAGCGCTGCCGGACGCTTTCGTCGCCACGGATGTCGGGCCGGAGGCGCCCGCCACCACCTTCAAGACGCGCAAGGGCGAGCAGGAGGTCCAGCCCGGCTTTCTTTCACTGCTCGAACCGGGAGACACCCCGATTGAGCCGGTCGGCGCTTCGACCGGGCGCAGGACCGCCCTGGCAAACTGGATTGTGCGTCCGGACAACCAGCTCTCCACTCGTGTGATCGTCAACCGGGTGTGGCAGTACCATTTTGGCCGTGGGCTAGTCGCCTCTTCGAGCGACTTCGGCAAGCTCGGCGTGCCGCCGTCGCACCCGGAGCTGCTGGACTGGCTTGCACGCAGATTTGTGGCGCAGGGCTGGAGTCTCAAACGGCTTCACAAGGAGATCATGCTCTCGGCGGTGTACGGCCAAACCGCCCGCCGCGAGCCGCCCCCGGAAGCGCTCCGTTTGGACCCCAACAACAGCTATCTCTGGCGGTTCAGCCCGCGCCGACTGGATGCCGAACAGGTTCGCGACGCGATGCTCGCAGTGAGCGGCGAGCTTGTCCTCAAGGCGGGCGGTCCGTCGGAGGATGCCAATGCCGTGCGGCGCTCCATTTACACCATCAAAAAGCGCAACAATCAAAACGAGCTGTTGCGCAGTTTGGACGCCCCCTCGGGATTCGCGAGCACCGCCGAGCGGCAGAGCACCACGACTCCCACCCAGGCACTGCTGCTCCTCAACGGGGACTGGCCGATCGCACGTGCCCGCAAAGTCGCCGCAAAGGTTGAGACGATCGAGCAAGCCTGGGAGACCGTTCTTGGCCGCGCGCCGACCCCGCGGGAGCAGGAAACCGCCCAGGCCTTCCTCACCAAAAGGCTCGGCGGCGCGGACAGGCCGGTCCTGGTGAAGGCGGGCGGGGACGAGCCTCCCGGCCTGTTCCGTGAAAAGTCTGAGCACGAAAGGCTGCTCGATCAAACCGCGGCCCGGGAAGGGGACGAATTTTCCATTGAGGCGGTCTGCCGCCTCGATTCCATCGACTCGGGCGCCGCCGTGCGTACGCTGGTTTCCCGCTGGACCGGTGCCAAGGACAGCATCGAGGCGTACGGCTGGAGTCTTGGAGTCACCGGCGAAAAGTCCCGCTTCAAGCCGCGCAACCTCATTGTCCAGCTCGTGGGGGAGGACGAAAACTCCAATATCGGCTACGAGGTGCTAGCCTCCAACCTGCGCGTAGAACTGGGCCGACGCTACCATCTTACCGCCTCGGTTTCCTGTGCGGACCGCACAGTGCATTTCTCCTTGCAGGACCTGGATACGCCGGAAGCCCCTCTCCAGACGGCGGTGGTCGCCCATTCCCTCCGGGGCAAACTGGGACTGGGCTCTTCCCCGGTGGTCGTTGGTGGCCTGAGCAAGAGGTTGCTGCCCCACCAGTGGGACGGCCGGATCGAGGCGCTCCGCCTGCTCGGGGGCCGCCCCCAGCCGGCAGCCTCCTCACAGGACCCGGAGCTTTGGGGGCCGGCGCTTCTGGTCTGGAAGGCCGCGGCCGGTCCCGGGACGAGTTGGAACTGGGCCGGAGAGGGAAAGGCGGCTGAGGGCGCCGACCCGCGCCGCCAGGCGCTGCTGGATCTTTGCCAGGTTCTCCTCAACGCAAACGAGTTTCTTTATCTCCATTAAGCTTATGTCCTGCGACCGCATTGAATTGCCCTCCTCCCGCCGCGAGTTTTTGCAGCGGGCCGGCTGCGGCTTTGGAGCCGTGGCCCTCGCGGCTCTCACGCGTAGCCCCCTGCTCGGGGGCGGTGCTGCACTCAATCCTGTGGCGGCCAAGATTCCACACCATCGGGCGCGTGCAAAAAATGTGATCTTCCTTTTCATGGAGGGAGGGCCCAGTCATCTAGACACGTTTGATTACAAGCCGCTCCTCAACGAGTTGGCCGGCCAGCGGTTGCCGGACAGCTTCAAGCCGCCCATCACCGCCATGGGCGAGGCTGGTTCGCCCCTGCTGGAATGCAAACGGGCGTGGAAGCAGCGCGGACAGAGCGGTCTTTGGATTTCCGACTGGTTTGAAAACGTCGCCAAGCACGCCGACGACCTCACCATCATCCGGTCCTGCGCTTCCAGCGGCATCAACCACGCCGGGGGCGTCTGCTCGATGAACACCGGCTCCGTGTTTGGGGGAAGGCCTTCGCTGGGAGCCTGGGTGAGCTACGGCCTTGGCACCGAGAATGAGAACCTGCCGGGCTTTGTTGTGATCAAGGACAGCGAGGGCACCGTCGTCAACGGGGTGCGCAACTGGGGCAACGGCTTCATGCCAGCGCTCTACCAGGGGGTCGAATTCAATGCGGAGGGCGTTCCGATCAAACATCTCGAAAACCCAAAGGGCGTGTCCAGCGAGCGCCAGCGCGACAAGCTCGACCTGCTGGCCGCGCTCAACAGGCAGTATGGCGAGACCCGCGCCGACAACACCGAGCTGGAGGCGCGCATCCGAGGCTTTGAACTCGCCTACCGGATGCAGGCCGAGGCGCCCCAGGCCGTCGACCTCAGCAAGGAGACCGAGGCCACGCGCAAGCTGTACGGGATGGACCGCGAGGAAACCGCGGTATTCGGGCGCAACTGTTTGTTGGCGCGGCGGCTGGTTGAAAACGGCGTCCGCTTTGTGCAGCTCTACAGCGGTGCGGGCAGCAAATGGGACAGCCACAAGGGTATAGAGAAGGCCCATTCCAAGCTCTGCGCCTCGGTGGACCAGCCCATCGCCGGCCTCCTAAGCGACCTGAAGGCGCGGGGCTTGCTCGAAGAGACCCT
>CANJYI010000400.1 GCA_947478975.1 Chthoniobacteraceae bacterium | reverse complement strand
GCCCGGTTAAAACGCGACACTTCCCGGTCGATCTCCCGTTTCTCGGCTTTTTCCTTCAGCGCGTGCCTCTGGTCGGCTTTGTCCTTGCCTGAGCCGAGCGCGATTTCCACCTTAATCCGGTGCCCTTTCCAGTAGAGACGGAGAGCCACCAGGGCATTTCCCTTGATGTGGGTCTGCTCAAAAAGCCGGGCAATCTGCTGGCGATGGATAAGCAACCGGCGGCGACTCTTGGCCACATGCTGGGTGTGGCTGGCCTTTTCGTAAGGTTTGATCTCCAGATCGTACAGGAACACCTGCCCGCCTTCCACCCGTGCAAAAGCCCCCTGCAAATTCGCGTGCCCTTGGCGGATACTTTTGACCTCGGTGCCCTTCAACTCTAGACCGGCCTCAAGCCGCTCCAGGACATGGAAGTCCCTCAGCGCTTTCCGGTTTACTGAAATCTCCGTGCTCATATCTCCTTGTTCCTCAGCCGAAGGCCCCAGAAAGGCATTTGCCCGGGAACGGCGGCACCAAAAGCCAGCCGCCCGGGCGCTAGAAACTCACACATCCGCCACGGCCCGATCCCTTGGTCACTGAAAACTGTTCCCTGAGGAAGGCGCCTACTCCTCGACGTGGGTCGTGTTCGCGGGATACTCTAGCGTCAGCTTGCCACCGATGAGTTCGAGCAGAGCGGTGTCTGCCAGGCCGGCGCGCAAGCCCACCTCTACCAATGGACGCTCTCCCTGGTTGAGTTGCCGCACGCGCTTGCTGATAATATTGACTAGCACCTGCTGGTTGGGGACGTGCTTGAGTGCTTCTTCTACGAGATGACTGGTCATAAATGGTGGATCAGGAGTTGAGAAAGGTTGGGGTTAAGACGGTCGGAATATTTGAAAGTACTGAGACGGTTCAACTGTATCGCAGCGGATTTCGAAATCGCAACGGAGTGCCGCCGCTTCCCACATGGGCCCGGCAAGACTCCTGAGCGATTTTGAACTACCATCCAAGCCCCACGGGGCCAGCCTGACTGGCTGCAATGAGGGCACTGGCCGGAATACCGGAATGCGATTGACGCCAAGCAAGTGGGGAAACCTACCCCCCTTCCCTGACTGTGTCAAAGCAGACCGTTGCCCTCTCCTTATTTCGCCAGCATCTTTTCCACCCGGGAACGAATCTGTTCGGCCACCTTTCCTTCTTCACTGGCCGGGTCCAGCGCCTTGACGTCCTCCATCAATTTCAACGCGACCCGGTTGTCCTTGGGGGGCATCAGAAACTTGAGGACCTCCATGAGTGCCTGCTGCTTCTGACGGGGCCCAAACTTGGGATACTCGGTCAAAAAACGGTCAGCCTCGGACCGCACCGCTTCACCGCCGGCCTCCTGCTTGCCCTTCAACAGCCCTCCCAAAAGACGCATGGCCTGCGCCGCGCCAAACTTCGCGTCCATTCCAAGGGTGTCCTCCGGATCCAGAGCACGGATCTGCTGCAAGGTTGACTTGTAGTGGGCCGCGACCAAGCCGTCCGGCAGTTCGCCAAGCCCCTCTTGGAGCGCCTTGGCCTTTTCGAGGCCGGCCGCACCTTCGGCCCGCTTGAAGGAAGCGTCCCTTAGCTTCACCTTCCCGCGGAGTTCGTCCAAGTGCTTCAAGTAGGCTGAGGCCCCCCCTTTCTGATAGCCCGTCTGAGCGTACGGCCTGCCAGAAGCATCTGCCAGCACGATGGACGGATACCCTTCAATGCCGAAAGCCTCCCGGAGCGCTTCATTCTGTTTGCGCACCATCTCGGGCTGTTTGGAGGTGTCCTGCGGAAAATCCAGTTCCACCAGAATGAACTGCCCCGGCGCCGCCTTCTTGAAGGCCTCCTCATCGAAGACTTCCTTGCGCAGACGGATGCACCACGAACACCAGTCGGAACCGGTGAAATCAAGCAAGAGATCCTTCTTCTCGGCCGCGGCCTGAGCTTTCGCCTTTTCGAAGTCCACCAACCACCCCTCCGAGGCAAGGGAGGAGGCGGCAAGAGCAACCGCAGAAAGCACAGCAATGATGGGGGTTTTCATGATTTTCCAAGGCCAGCCTGTTCCCTCAAACGACACAAGAGATTTCGGCAGGGAAAAAGCCTGCTCATTTGGCAAAGGGGCGCCCGCTTGCGAACCGAGGCCCGCTGTGCGATCCTCTTTCGGATGAATGCCTCCGGTGTCGATTTGGTGGATGAGATCCTGCAACTTAAGAAAGCCAGAAACGCGGTCATCCTCGCGCACAACTATCAGGTCAAAGAAATCCAGGATGTGGCGGACTTTGTCGGCGACTCGCTGGGACTTTCAATCCAGGCGGCCACGACTCAGGCAGATGTGATCGCTTTCTGCGGAGTACACTTTATGTCGGAGACTGCGAAAATTCTCAACCCCTCCAAAACGGTCATCCTGCCCGATTTGGAGGCCGGTTGTTCCCTTTCCGACTCCTGCCCGGCCGAGGCATTGGAGGGCTACCTGGAGAGGAACTCCGACAAGAACTACTACGTCATCGCGTACATCAACTGTTCCGCAGGGGTGAAGGCCCTTTCGGATGTGATCTGCACCAGTGGAAACGCGGTCCGCATCGTCCAACAAGCCCCAGCCGACCGGAACCTGCTCTTTGTGCCGGACGAAAACCTGGGCCAGTGGGTGATCGAACAGACCGGCCGGCCGATGGAACTGTGGAAGGGCGGATGCTATGTCCATCTGGAGTTTACCCGTCAAAGCATCGAACGGATTCGAAAGGAGCATCCGGACGCCCCGGTGGTCGCCCACCCAGAATGCGCCCGGTCGGTGCGTTTGCTTGCCGACGAGGTCTGCTCGACTGAGCGCATGATCGGATACTGTCGGAGCCACGCGGCAAAGGCGTTCATCATCGTCACCGAGTCCGGGATGCTGCACCGGCTCAGGCGCGAGCTTCCGGACCGCACGTTTATCGCAGGGCCCACCGAAAACTGCGCCTGCGCGGACTGCCGGTTCATGAAATGCAACACGCTGGAAAAGCTGAGGGACGCCCTCGCAACCCTTCAACCGGAAATCCTGCTGCCCGAAGCGATTCGGGCCCGGGCAGAACTGCCCATCCGGAGGATGCTCGAACAGAGCGCCTGAGGATCCCCGTCCCGCTCCGCCGCCTAGTGGCTCCGCCGCCTAGTGCTCCGAAGCTCCGCTACCAGGCCTTTGCGTCCTCAAAGGCGGCCCGT
>CANJYI010000399.1 GCA_947478975.1 Chthoniobacteraceae bacterium | reverse complement strand
GAGATCAACGCCAAGGGCGGCGTGATGGGGAAGAAGATCGAGCCCGTCATCGTAGACGGTGCTTCCAACTGGCCGCTCTTCGCCGAAAAGGCTAAGCAGTTGCTGGAACAGGACAAATGTGCGGTGGTGTTCGGGTGCTGGACTTCTGTGTCGCGTAAGTCCGTCCTGCCCGTCTTCGAGAAGAACAACGGACTGCTGTTTTACCCGGTGCAGTACGAGGGCGAGGAAGAGTCGAAAAACGTCTTCTACACGGCAGAGGCCGTCAACCAGCAGGCGACGCCCGCGGTCGACTACATGCTCGCGAAGAAAAAAGAGAAGTTCTACCTCCTCGGAAGCGACTACGTTTATCCCCAGACCACCAACCTGGTGCTGCTTGAATTTCTTCTGAGCAAGGGCGTTCCGCTCGAGAACATTGGTGGTGGTTTCAAGAAGGATTCCTCCGGGAAAATCATTTCCGCCGGGAAATACACCCCCTTCGGGCACACCGATTACCAGCAGATTGTTTCCGAGATCAAACAGTTCTCCGCCGGCGGGAAGACCTGCGTCATTAACACTTTGAATGGCGACACGAATGTACCGTTTTTCAAGGAGTACGCCGCGGCCGGTTTGAATGCAGAGAGCTGCCCGGTGGTCAGCTTCTCGATTTCCGAGGACGAGTTCCGCGCGCTTCCCGCCAAACAGCTGGTCGGACAGCTGGGCTGCTGGACCTACTTCCAGTCGATCAAGTCGGATGCGAACAAGGCGTTTGTGTCTAACTTCCAGACCTGGCTGAAGGGCACCAAGGTGGACGGGGTGAAGAAGGAAGGCCGGGTGACCTGCTCGCCGATGGTTCTTTCCTACGATGGCGTGTACCTTTGGAAGGCCGCGGTTGAAAAGGCGGGCTCCTTTGAGGTCAACAAGGTCCGGGGTGCGCTACAGAGCGGTCTGTCCTTCAACGGCCCCGGCGGCAAAGTAACCTCGCAGAAGAACATGCACATGACCAAGAACGTGTTCATCGGCGAAACCAAGGCCGACGGACAGTTCAAGATCCTCAAGGAGTACAAGGACGTGGTGGGCGAGCCCTGGCTCAAGGGCACCTTCAAGCCGAAGGCGTAGGCTGCCAGAGGGTGTGTAGATTCAAAAAGGGGGCGGGTCTTCGGACCCGCCCCTTTGTTTATTCCGGCTTCAGGGTGAGGTGCGGGGTCGAGTTTTTGCACTTTTCCGCCATGAATTCGGCCGCGCCTCGTTTGTTCATATTGTCGCCGCTTGGAGTTTATGGACGCTGGATGGTGTGGTTCCTCCGAAGCCCGACCTGACCAGAGAACGCCGATGGTTTTGCATGGTTCGGTGTTTCCGGGTGACGGGACATTTCCTCTTTCCCCGTCACCTTGGATCTCGGCTACCAGCCCTCCAGTTTTCTGCGGCTTTGCTGTAGGATCTTCCATTCGGCCCGCGTGAGGCTACTGATGCCCTTGGTGGAGATTTTCTCAAGGACCGGGTTGAGTTCTGTCCTGAGGAATTCCTCCCAGTCCATCTCCTCGACCCGTCTGAATCCCTGTCCGTTGCCGGCGGGTCTGCGCTGGACGAATAGAAGTTCACCAAAACCCAGCACCCGGGCGAACGCCCAGCCCGCGAGGAGCCCCCCGAGCATGGACGCGGGTCCCGCTTCGGGACACCACCCGGTTGCCCACCAAAGGGCGCACCCGACGGCGGCCAGCCAGCCGAAGGCCCCGGCGGTGAGTGGAAAGAGCACCCGCCAGCGGGAGGCGGCGCCCATGCGCCACCCGGGGAGGACTGTGCTGTAGACCCCGACAAGTGCGCTGAGCATCGGCAGCGTCCCCTGCAGGGGAGGCCCGTCCACGCGAAGCTCTACCGCGGTCAGCGCGCCGCCTTCTGCTCCAACGGGCTGTGCCAGTGCCGTAAAGGCGCTCAGACCGCAGCTTGTGAGCGCCCCCGCAACGATCCCGAAGAGCACAGCCCAAAGCATCTGGGCCGTGCCGATGATGGGTTCCACGGCCTGTCCCGCCGCATAGAGGCCGAGGGCGCCGGCGATCCCAAGCCAGGGTGAGGGGTACACGGCGCAGTAGAGGAGCATCCTCCACCACTCCCCACCGTCCCTGACCTGCTGCCAGCGCAAAGAGCAGAACCCCGTCCAGGGCGTTTCGCCGCCGGAAAGACCGCCTGTGCCGGGATCGGGTGTTCCGTGCGCCCCGAACCATTGGAAGAGCGCTGCAATTAGGAAAAACCCCGCGAGGGCAAACGCCGCAGGGGTGCGGGCTGTTGTGTGCGCCGGATTGTGACCGGCAAAGTATCCGCCTCCAGTTTGCATAGGTGTGCTCTCCCGGTTTTGGTGTGTTGACTGATGTATCTCTGTGGTTTGGCGAGGAGGGGGCGGCCGTTTGGATCATTGGTTGGAAATGACTCGTTGTCGTGGGCCGGGGGTGGGTGGGTTTGTGAGTGATGCCCTCGAAGCCAGTGGATCTTGTTCGGTTGGCGGGGAGCCCTGTTCCCTTTGTTTTTGTATGGCTTGGCCCACCGCGTCCGCGGCTTTTTGCATTCCACCCATCGCTACGGAGCGCACCCCAAAAAGGTTTGATCTAAAATGAGGCAAGTATCGGATTCTGTGTCGCCATCGGATGGATCCGCGCGATATACATAGCTAAACGCCATGGCCTCCCAACGCTCTTCAGACCTGACCAAAGCCAGTCTCCTTGCCGTTACTCAAACGGCAGTGGGCTGCGGCATCGGACTTTTGATTGCAGGTAAGTTGCAGCGTCCGACCCAGAAGACGACCGCGGCAACCCTGCTTTCCTTGGGCGTTTTGCTGGCGGTGCCCGCGGTGGTACAAACGGTGCTCCGCGTTTGGCAGAACCCGGATTCGGAGCGGGGCGCCCGCCGCCGTTTGGACTCAATCCGGCTCGACCCCGGACTCACGGACGAGACAGAGGTTTTTTAGTCAAAGAAGCGGTGACGGCTTCAAACCTCTATCGGTTTGGTGCTCCTTTTCTGCAGCCTGAGAGGCGCTTAATCTATGCATGCTTTGATCTTATTGTGGTTTGGATGGGTCCGTGACTGGGGTTATGCGGGGGTGGTGGTGCTCATGGCGATGGAAAGTACGATCTTTCCGGTGCCAAGCGAGTTGGTGATCCCTCCGGCGGCTTACTGGGCGGCGCAGGGACGCATGAGTTTGGTGGGGGTGGTTTTAGCG
>CANJYI010000398.1 GCA_947478975.1 Chthoniobacteraceae bacterium | reverse complement strand
ACCGCCTCCTGCAACGCCGCCCCCTTCGCCAACTCCGAGGCGATCGCTGCCGAATAAGTGCAGCCGGTCCCGTGAGTGCTTACATCCCTGACAAAAGGCGCTTCAAACCAGCGCTCCCCCCCGCCGACCTCCACCAGCAGGTCCGCGGCGCTCTCCTCCTTGAGGTGCCCCCCCTTCATGAGAAAGGCCGTCCCGTACGCTTTGACCAACTCCTGCCCCGCCTCGCGCATCCGCGCCCTCGAATCAATCGCCCCCCCCAGCAGCGCCGACGCCTCGTCCAAATTTGGCGTCACCAGCGTTGCACTCGGAAACAGCCGCCGCTGATACACCGCCACCGCATCCGGTTGCAGCAACCGGTCACCGGAGCTCGCGACCATCACGGGATCCACCACGAGCGGAGGCACTCCGTTTTGCGGCCTCAACTCCTCAAGCACACCGGCCACCGCGTTCAAAATCTGGGTCGAATACAGCATCCCCGTCTTGATCGCCGCCACCGGAAAGGCGTCAAAAAGCAGCCTGACCTGCTCGACCACAATCTCAGGATCAATTCCCTGTATCGCGCTCACCCTCCCGGGAACCTCCGCCACCACGCAGGTGACTGCCGTCAACCCGTACACTCCCAGTGCGCTCATTGTCTTCAAATCAGCCTGAATCCCGGCTCCCGCGCTATTGTCGGAACCGGCAATACTCAAAACTGGGAAGAGCAAACTCATACCCAAGGCTAACAAACCCGCCATTGCACGCAACCCAGACTCTCCGGACGGCCCCACGCATTGCCTCCCGGCTTGTCCCAATACGGCGACCGCCTCAAACTCCGCAAAATCACCGTCTCTTTTCCAAGCCCAATGATCCACGAACTACCCCACTTGAGAGTCACCGTGGACCGCGTCGTTTTCGCGCCACACCTGGATGCGCCACCCGAACGCCCGTATCCCTTTGTCTACTTCATCACCATCCATAACGAATCCGACAAAACCGTCACCATCAAGGGCCGCAAGTGGGTCGTAACCGACTCTCAGAACCAAACCGTCGTGGTCGAGGGCGAGGGCGTGGTCGGCAAGTTTCCCACGCTCTCCCCGGGAGAGTCCTTCTCCTACAACAGCTACCACGTAACGGCTTCCGACAGCGTCGCCACGGGCGCCTTTCTGGCACTCACCGAGGACAATGTCCCTGTTTTTGCGAGAATCCCCCCCTTCGCCCTGGTCACACCGGACGACGGCCACTGAGCGCGCTTCGGCCGCAGGGGTCGACCCGGTTGTTCGTGTGCTAGCCCGCTTTCTCCCACCGCCTCGGCCGGTGAAACGGAGAATCCCATTGCCGGCGGCGTGACCGCCCGCATGAGATCCTCTTTTTTGGTCGCAGTCAGCCGCGGCTTTGCGGGGAATGCCTTTCTCAGAGGTGCTCGCAGATGGTAACTTTCGCCCACACCTTTTGCAGCGGATAGCGGTCCCCAGACGAGAAAGGTTTCCGCAGGTGTTCCTTATGGCGTATTCTCATCTGCCAAATATCTGGCGTCTGCGGATATATTTCTGGATAATAGGTTTATGGGCTTTATTTAGGAGAGCCCGCGAGTTTCCCTTCACAACTTGGGTTTAATTGACCCTAAACACGCCCTAGACCGTAACAGTTTAGCCCAAAATCCAGAACCACCCTTTCCGTGATCCATCCCACAACCGAACTCATCCGCCTCCAAAACGACGCCACCCGCGAGGAAGACTGGCGCCGCTGGGGCCCCTATCTTTCCGAGCGTCAGTGGGGGACGGTGCGGGAGGACTACTCGCACGATGGGGACGCCTGGAACCACTTTCCGCACGACCACGCACACACCCGCGCCTACCGCTGGGGCGAAGACGGCTTGCTCGGGATTTGCGACCGCCGATGCCGCCTCGCCTTCGCGCTCTCTCTTTGGAACGGGAAGGATCCTATCCTCAAAGAACGCCTTTTCGGACTCACCAATCCCGAAGGAAATCACGGGGAAGATGCAAAGGAGCATTACTATTACTTAGACTCCACGCCGACCCACTCCTACCTCAAAGGGCTCTACAAGTATCCGCAGGCGGCTTTTCCGTATGAGGAGTTGCGCAGACAAAACGCAGGCCGCTCAAAAGACGAACCGGAATTCGAACTCCATCACACCGGGGTTTTCGACGCACACCGCTACTTCGATGTCTTTATCGAATACGCAAAGGCCAGTCCGGAAGACGTCCTGATTCGAATCACCATCTGGAACCGTGGGCCGGAAACGGCCGAACTGACGGTGCTTCCAAAACTCTGGTTTCGGAACACGTGGAATTGGGGCGGCTCGCACGAGGCGCCAAAAAAGCGCCCCCATCTGAGCGCCGCAGACCCCTGCACCGTGGTCGCGGAGCACGAGACGCTCGGCCGTTTCCTATGGCGCTCCGAGGTGGCGGCGCCCCAGCTCTTCACGGAAAACGAAACCAACACCGAGGTGCTCTACGGCAGCCCGAACCGGCATCCCAATGCAAAGGACGCCTTCCACCGGGCCGTCGTCGGAGGAGAAACGGGTGCACTGAAAGCCCGCAGCGGGACCAAGGCGGCCGTCCTCCACAAGCTCCAGATCAAAAGCGGGGCCTCTGCCGTCCTCCGGCTGCGACTCACGGCGGAAACGGAGGACGCGGGCGCTACGGCAGCCTTCGAGAATTTTGACGAAATCGTGGAGGCGCGCGTGCAGGAGGCGGACGCCTTTTACGCTGCGAAGATTCCGGACATTTTGAGCGAAGATCAGTCCCGGGTCGTACGGCAGGCCTACGCCGGGCTGCTCTGGTCCAAGCAGTACTACCAGTTTATCGTGCCAGAGTGGGTCAATGGGGACGAAGGGCATCCGGCCCCGCCGACGGGCCGCGGAGCGATCCGCAACGGGGACTGGCGTCATTTGCACGCGAGCAACGTGCTCTCGATGCCAGACAAGTGGGAATATCCGTGGTTTGCCGCCTGGGATCTGGCGTTTCACATGCTTCCCATGGCGAAAGTTGACCCCGCCTTCGCCAAGGCCCAGCTGGAGCTGATCCTCAGGGAGTGGTACATGCACCCCAGCGGGCAGATCCCCGCCTACGAATGGAACTTCAACGACGTCAACCCGCCCGTCCACGCTTGGGCCTGCTGGCGGGTGTACAAGATTTCCGGGACCCCCAGACACCGGGACTTTGAGTTTCTGGAACGCTGCTTTCAGAAGTT
>CANJYI010000397.1 GCA_947478975.1 Chthoniobacteraceae bacterium | reverse complement strand
GAAAGGAAAAGAAGCCATGCAGACTGCCAATGTTAATGTTCCTGTTCGAGTGGATGGTCGTCACTTCCCGGTGTCGGAAGCAATCAGACGGCACGTAGTCGAAAAAATAGACCAGCTTCCGCTGGACTACCCTAGAATCATCGAGGCACACGTCGTGCTCGATCTCCAAAAGCATGGCAACCGTCACTTTGCTGAGATCATCCTGCACTGTGCAAACCACATCACAATCGAGGCAAGCGCCACGACTCACGACATTTATGCGTCGATAGACGCGGTGTCCATCAAGGTCGCCCAACAGATGAGAAAGCACAAGCAGCGCCACCTGGCTTCCTTCCGGAATATCCGCGAGGCCGCCTAGTCCTCATCCCCGTGCGCTGATCCCCGCAACGCTGGGAGATACGCCTCGGAAGTCTACAAAGCACATGCCGGCGCCCCTGATCTTTGGGGGCGCCGGTTTTTTTTGCGGTGGCGTCCTGACGGTACGCCTTCTACAGGGAGGAATCTTTTCCTGTGGTGCCTATTGGAATGTGCGTTGCACGCAGTCTCCAATCGGGGGTGGGGTTTGGATCGGAACCGTCGTTTTCGCGGTCACAGCCTGCCAGCATTTAAGCGGGCGGAAGAGAATTCCCAAAAACCTGCGCGCAATCTCGGCCGGTCCGAGGTTTGTTGGAGGGCATGTCCGGATCAAAGACTCCAGCGTCCACGCCTCGCACTCTGCATACCTGTCCCCTCAGTTTGGAACAGGTCGAGAAGCTGCGTACCATTCTTCTGGGCCAGGGGTGGGAACTGGAAAAGCGGCCCTACATGCACTTTTTTGGACAGCGCGAGCGCCTGAGCGTGTCCGCCTACGAAAAGGGGCCGAAGATTGTGCTGCAGGGCAGGGGGGTGGAGGAGTTTATGGAATTTACGCTGGAACCGCTGGTGCTTTGCGAGGCGCGCGCCGCGGCTCCGAAGGAAACCGCGCAAAGCCATCCCCCCGAATGGTTTTCCCCGCACTTCGGGATTGATGAAAGCGGGAAGGGGGATTTGTTTGGGCCGCTGGTGATCGCGGGCGCGTATGTGGATCCGGACATAGCCAGGCACTGGCGGGCGGCGGGCGTGCAGGACAGCAAGGCGATTGGCAGCGACGGGCGGATCCGGGATTTGGCCCGGTTGATTTTGGAGACCCCGGGCGTGGTCACCAGCGTGGTGGTGATCGGGCCGGAGCGTTACAATGTATTGTACGAAAAGTTCAAGAACTTGAACCGCCTTCTGGCATGGGGCCATGCACGGGTGATTGAAAACTTGCTGGAACTCAAACCGGATTGCCCTCGGGCATTAAGTGACCAATTTGCAAATCCGCGTTTAATTCAAAGCGCTTTGATGGAAAAGGGACGAGGAATACAGCTGGATCAAAGAACAAAGGCGGAAAGTGATCCAGCGGTGGCTGCTGCTTCCATATTGGCGAGGGCTCAATTTGTGGATTGGCTTGCGAAGGAAAGCCGAGCGCTCGGGATGCCCCTTCCCAAAGGCGCATCCGCCGCGGTGAAGGCCGCTGGATGCAGTTTGGTGCGGCGGGAGGGGGCGGCCGTATTAGGAAAAGTGGCCAAGCTGCACTTTAAGACGGCCCATGAGATTTTATCTCAAACTTCTTGCACACAACTCTTGCCCGAAACTGACAAATACGATTAAGTCCGATCTCCTTATGGGGACACTAACTAAAAGAGACCTTGTTGTTCAGATCAGTCAAGATACGGGCGAAGTTCAGCAGACCGTATTCAAAGTGGTTCAGCTCACTCTTGACCACATCACCGAAGCTTTGGCTCGGGGTGAAAATGTCGAATTGCGCAACTTCGGTGTTTTGGAAGTCCGGCTTACCAAACCACGGGTGGGGCGCAATCCTAACAAACCAGAAAGCTCCTTCGTGATCCCTGCACGGGCCACGGTGAAGTTCAAACCAGGCAAAGTGATGCGCGAGCGCGTCTTGAAACTTTCTGACGGAATGAAAAAGAAGGAGGGCGGTGGAAAGAAGGTCGCTGCCAAGGCAGTGGCGAAGCCGGCCAAGGCTCCTGCAAAGACTGCGGCAAAAGCACCTGCGAAGGCAGCCGCCAAGCCTGCAGCGAAGTCCAAGAAGTAAAATCAAGTCGATCTAAAACCTTTGTTGAGGCGGAATCCCTTCCCGGGGTTCCGCCTCTTTCATTTGCCGGGCAGGGTTCCTCTTAGGAACCGCGCCTCTCAAGGCGCTGCATCTTTTTATGAAAAACGCTCCTGTCCCGGGCCGCCAGGGAAGCGGGCGGAGGCGGGTTAACGGCAATCTCAGCGAGCTTTCCCCTTTGAAGTCGGATGGCAGCCTCCAGGTTTCTGCCGTACAGCGCAGCCTCTTCCGGAAGGTTTGAGCGGCGCGCCTGTTCGTGGAGTCTGAGGAAAATCGCTCTGGCCTCCGCCGCCTCCTGCTGCCACAGGTCCGGCTCGTTGTTGTCCAACCGCAGGGCGTAGGCGGCGTAGTAAAGACCCAGCGCACAGGTGGCGTTTGCCTCGGCCCTGAGCGTCCTCGGGAGCGACTTTCCCGGGTGGGTCGCCAACAGTTGTTCCATCCTCTCCACCCCCTCAAACGCCTCGCCTTGCAGGATGAAGACCCTGGCCTCGTCTATGTTCATTCTGGCCCGCAGAAGCAGGTCGTCCGCAAGCGCGGCTTCTTCGCCACTTTTGTAGTACTGGGCAGCCTTTTGAAACCTGCCCTCCTGCTCGAAGCCAATGGCTTGAGTTCTGAAAAACAGCGAGCCCTCCGCTGCCCTCCAGCGTTCGCCCAGACTGAAGTGGAGTAAAAGGACCGACAGCGGGTAAAGGCACCAGACCAGCAGAAGGGGTGTGGAGTGGCGCTTCATGACGTAAACTCCGGGGCTGCAGGTTCTTCCTCGGCAGGTGTGGATTGTGCGTAAACCGGCAGATCCATGTACGGCTTGAGGATCAGGCTGATTTCCTCCGGAGGTATTTTGGAGTCGGGCTGGTAAAGCCACTGTTCGACGGTCCGGAGGAGCGCTCCAGCTTCTTTGTGGTCGAGTATCCGGCGCAGTTGCTCGACGCTGTTGAGGTGGTCCAGTTGCAGAAGGGCGCCCCAGTACTGGAAAAGAATCTGCTCCATGCGGCCTTTTTCTTCCGGGGTGATGGTCTTTTTCGCGGCCTTCTCCACCAGAGGACGCAGGAGATCCTCGAGCG
>CANJYI010000396.1 GCA_947478975.1 Chthoniobacteraceae bacterium | reverse complement strand
GACCCGGAAATTTTGCCCGCGAATGTAGACGGTCCGATGCTGGATGTGTGCGGAACCGGGGGTGACAAGCTGGAGCTGTTCAACATCTCCACGGCTTCGATGTTTGTGTTGGCCGGGGGGGGCGCCGCGGTCGTCAAACACGGCAACCGCGCGATCACTTCGCAGTGTGGGGGCGCTGATGTCCTTGAGGCGCTGGGGGTGCGAATCGACCTGCCGCCGGCGCATTTGCGCGAGTGCGTGTACCGGCACGGGTTGGGGTTTGTGTTTGCGCCTGCCTACCATCCGGCGTTTGCCGTGATTGGCCCGGTGCGCCGGGCTTTGGCGCAGCGCGGGATCCCAACGATTTTTAATCTGCTGGGTCCGCTGTTGAATCCGGCGCGTCCGGCGCACCAACTGGTGGGGGTGTACTCGAGCCAGTTGCTGCCCAAATATGCCGAGGCGCTCCGACTGCTGGGGCGTACGCGTGCTTGGGCCGTGCACGGCTCCGGGGCCGACGAGTTGACGCTGGCTGGGGTCGCCGAGGTGCTGGAGGTCGATTCCAAGGGGGTGCGAGTCTTGAGCGTCGATCCGAAGCAGCTCGGTTTTTCCGGGGTGCCTGTGGAGGCGTTGCGGGGGGCCGACCGGGTATTCAACGCCCGTCTATTGGAAGGGATCCTTGCCGGGGAAGTCGGCGGCGCGCCGTTGGATGTGGTGTTGCTCAACAGCGCCGCGGGGTTTGTTGTCGCAGGGCTGGCTGTGGACCTGCCCGAAGGGGTGTTGCGGGCGCGTGAAGCGGTGGAGAGCGGTGCAGGACTTTCCAAGTTGAACGCGTTGCGAGCGTTTGCGGCGGCCTAGGCTCCTGCTAGCATCAGAACATGCACACGCCCACCGCCCAAGAGCCCGAACTTTGCCGCTCCTGCTGGCTGCGCATCACCCAGGGGGAGGTGGAACTCAACCAGTCCAGCGCCCACGAGGGGGAATGGCGCTGGCAACTGGGGGCCGCCGTGGCCTGTGGAGTGCTGGGGGTCGCAGGTTGGCTGTCGCCTCAGCCGGGGCTGGCGCTGGGCTGTAACCTGGCTGCCTATCTGGCGGGATCTTGGTTTGCCGCGGGGGAGACTTGGGAGAAGCTCCGGGAAAAGCAGCTGGATGTTCATTTCCTGATGCTGGCAGTCGCCTCGGGCGCGGCTGCCATTGGGGAGTGGAGTGAGGGGGTGGTGCTGTTGTTTTTGTTTTCGTTTGCCGGCGCCCTGGAGCACTACGCCATGGAGCGGACCCAGCGCGAAATCCGTTCCCTCATTGATACCGCCCCCAAGACCGCCTCCTTGATTTTGTCCGACGGGAGCCAGGTGGAGGTGCCAGTGGGACAGCTGCGCCCCGGACACCTGCTGCGGTTGTTGCCGGGAGCCCTTTTTCCGGTCGATGGGGAGTTGGTTGCCGGGGAGACGGCGGTCGACGAGTCCACCCTGACGGGAGAGGCCACCCCCGTGGAAAAGCGCACAGGGGACGCGGTGCTGGCGGGGACCGTCAACGGGTGGGGGATGGTGGAGGTGCGGGTGACTCGGTTGGCGGAGGAAAGCGCTCTGCAGCGGATCATTCGGCTGATCCGGGATGCGCAGCGTCAGAAAGCTCCTTCCCAGCGGTTTACAGACCGCTTTGGGAGCGGGTACACGCTTGGGGTTTTGGGGCTGACGGCAGTGATGTTCTTGGTTTGGTGGCTGGTGGCTGGGCGGGAGCCCTTTGCCGCTGGGGGGCCGCGGCCGAGTGCCTTTTATCAGGCGATGACGCTGCTGGTGGTGGCTTCTCCTTGCGCGCTGGTGTTGTCGGTTCCGTCGGCGATCCTTGCGGCCATTGCGGCCGGGGCGCGCCGGGGGATTTTGTTTCGCGGCGGGGTCGCGGTGGAGCAGTTGGCCGAGATCGAGCTGGTGGCCATGGACAAAACAGGGACGCTGACCACGGGCGAGTTGAAGGTGGAATCGGTGGAGAGTTTTCCACCCGGAAGGGAAACGGAGGTTGCGGAGTTGGCTTATGCATTGGAGCGTCTTTCGACCCACCCACTGGCCCGGGCGGTGACTCATTACGGCAAGCAAAACCGGCTGGCGGAACGGGAGCTGGTCGCGTTTGTGTCCGTGACCGGCTGCGGTTTGCAGGCGGAGACAGGGGGCGTGCCTGTGCGGCTCGGGAAGCGTTCCTGGGTGCTTGAGGTTGCGGGGGACGGCTCTGCGCCACGCGCGGGGGCGGCGGGCGCGCCTGGGGAGGAGGCGCTGTTTTCGGAGGTGTGGGTGGCCTCTGCCGGTTTGCTGGGGCGGATGCGGTTGCGCGACGAGGTGCGTCCCGAGTCGCGGGCGGTGGTCGAAGCGCTGCATGTGCGCGGATTGCGTACGATTGTCCTGACCGGGGACAGGGCCGAGGCCGCCGCATTTTTGCAGCAGACCTTGGCGGTGCAGGAGGTGCGCGCCGAGCTCAAGCCCGAGGAGAAGCTCAGTTACATCGTGGAACTGAGCCGCTCTGGTAGGCACGCCGCGATGATTGGGGACGGGATCAACGATGCGCCGAGCCTTGCTGCGGCCCATGTGGGTGTGGCCATGGGGGCGCGCGGTGCCGATGCAGCGCTCGAGCAGGCCGATTTGGTGCTCATGCACGACCGGTTGGAGAATTTCCTGCAGGCATACGACCTGAGCGTCGCTGCGCGGCGGATCATTCGCCAGAACGTTGCGATTTCGCTCGGGGTGATCACTGTGCTGATGGGTTTTGCACTGGCCGGCCGGATTCCCCTCACACTGGGGGTGCTGGGGCACGAGGGGAGCACCTTGCTGGTGGTCCTGAACAGCCTGCGCCTCCTTGCAGGCGGGGTTCCGGCCGGCTCTGTGAAAACAAAACGCGGTTGACCAATCCCTCTTCAGGGGTAGTCTACTCCATTGCTCTCCCTCAGGCACTGATCCTGTTCAGACATGCGTTTTTCACTGAAAGTTTTGGTCCTACTACTCGCTTCCACCGCCCCTTCGGCGTTTGGCAGTTATTCTTTGTTCAATCCCGAACAGGCAGAGGCCCTTAAGCCGGAATTGCGGAAGCTTTTCGGCCCCCAATCCTCCAGTTTTCGTTACGACAAGCGGATGATGGAGGCGGCGGAAATCGCGGCGAATCGCGCGGCATCCTCCTCCACCCAGAGTTGCTGGCGGTACGTTAAAACGGCTCTGTTGCGCGCCCAGATCATCGACAGCTACCCGAAGACGCGTTTC
>CANJYI010000395.1 GCA_947478975.1 Chthoniobacteraceae bacterium | reverse complement strand
GGTTTCCGAGTGCATCCCAATGGTTGGGGCGCCGGTGGAGGAGGACGAAGGTGCACCCATGCAGGTGGTCGTGTACTCCGAAAACGGCAAAAGCGTCGGGTTGGTCGTCGGCAAGATCGACGACATCGTCAGCGAAGTGATTACCGAAAAACGCCACGCCTACGGCAACGGGATTCTGGGCTCTATCGTGGTCCAGGACCAGGTGACGGATTTGCTGGACGTCCAATCTGTGATTCGAGCCTTCGACCCTTCTTTTAATCCCGGCAAGGGAGCCCCCTCAGCCGCGGCTTAATTTTTCCCTTCCCCCCGCTCCTAATGATGCCTAGCAAACAGTTCGCCACATTCACGCTGAACTCCCTTTTTCTGGGAGTAGACGTCCTCAAGGTGCAGGAGGTCATTCGGTACCAGGAAATGACACGGGTGCCCACGGCTCCGGCAATGGTGGAGGGCCTGATCAATCTGCGCGGTCAAATCATCACGGCGATTGATTTGCGTTTGCGCCTCGACCTTCCCCTCCGCCCCGAGGGTCAGCTTCCAATGAACGTTGTGGTTCGTACCGACGACGGGGCGCTGAGCCTCCTCGTGGATGGAATCGGCGACGTCGTGGAAATCGCCGATGAAAGTTTCGAGCGCATTCCGGAAACGGTGACAGGTGTGGTACGCGACCTTGTGACCGGCGTCTACAAACTCGACGGCAGACTCCTTTTGATCCTCGACACAGAAAAAGCGGCCAACCTCCCCATGGCCATGGCCTTGGTATCGGTAAAAAACTGAACTCTTAGTATCTCGGAAAGAGAACCACCCTCTGAAAGAAAAGCTTAAAGTCGGTGTCAAAGGTATCACGGCGTCCAAACCAGAACGCAACGCAGTCGGCCGCGGTGGACTCAAAAAAAGTGCCGCCAAAGGGGGCGGAGCGGTGGTTGCACCAACCAGAAAGGTCGCGCTCAAGCCGAGCGCGGCCAAGCGCAAGGCACTGGACCACGATTTGGACGATCTTCGCGGGCAGGTAGCCGCGATCAACCGTTCGCAAGCGGTGATCGAGTTTGCCTTGGACGGCACGATCCTGTCCGCAAACGAGAACTTCCTCAACACCATGGGGTACTCACTGGACGAAGTCGAAGGCCGCCATCATGAAATGTTCTGCGAGGCTTCCTACTCGCAGAGCATCGAATACAAGCGGTTTTGGCAGGCGCTCAACCGCGGTGAATTCCAGCCCGGCGAGTTCAAGCGCGTCGGCAAGGGCGGCAGGGAAGTCTGGATCATTGCATCTTACAACCCGGTGCTTGGGGAGGATGGCAAGCCGGTGAAAGTGATCAAGTTCGCCACGGACATCACCGCCTCCAAGGCCGAGTTGAAGGCGCGCACGGACATCATGAACATGACGAGCATCGTCTCGGAGTCTGACCTGCGCGGTGACATCCTTTCGATCAACGAGAAGTTCTGCGAGGTCTCCAAGTACTCCAAGGAAGAGCTGATCGGCAAACCCCATAACACCACGCGGCATCCGGACATGCCGAAGGAAGTGTTCAAAGAGTTGTGGTCCACCATCGGCCGCGGCAACCCCTTCCGCGGCGTCATCAAGAATCGCGCTAAGGACGGGACCCCATACTACGTGGACGCGGTCATCGCCCCGATTATGGGCGACAATGGGAAGCCGAAGAAGTATCTCGGCGTGCGCTACGACATCACCGAGATGGAGACGGAGCGGCAGAACATGCGGGGCGTTTTCCGCGCAATTGACGGGGCCTTTGCCTACATCGAGTTTGACACGGAGGGCAATGTCCTCACCGCCAACCAGAACTTCCAGAGCACCATGGAATACTCGCTGGACGCCATCAAGGGCAGGCACCACAGGACTTTCTGTGATGGCGTGACCACCAATTCGGTGGAGTACTCCCAGTTCTGGCCCGACCTGAAGGCAGGCAAGTCCAAGTCGGGTGAATTCAGGCGGGTGACGCGTACCGGAAAGGAACTCTGGCTCCAGGCGGTGTATTCCCCGGTGAGCGATGAAACCGGCCGCGTGGTCAAGGTGGTCAAGATCGCCACGGATGTGACTGCCGCAGTGAACCAGCGCATCACGCTTGGGCATGTGATCAAGGAAGTCTCCGACAGCGCACAGACTTTGTCCTCCGCATCGGAGGAACTGTCTGCGAACAGCCAGCAAATGGTGGCCAACGCGGAGGAAACGGCGGCGCAGGCCGGGGTGGTTTCCGCGGCGGCCCAGCAGGTGAGCACCAATGTGCAGACCGTGGCCGCAGGGACCGAGGAAATGAGCGCGAGCATCCGCGAGATTGCCAAGAACGCGCAGGAAGCGGCCAAGGTTGCGGCCATCGGAGTCGTCGCAGCGGACAGTGCGAGCGAGACGATTTCGAAGCTCGGCCTCAGCAGCGCGGAAATCGGCAAGGTCATCAAGACCATCACCTCCATCGCGCAGCAGACCAACCTCCTGGCGCTCAACGCCACCATCGAGGCGGCCCGGGCCGGCGAGGCGGGCAAGGGGTTCGCTGTTGTCGCAAACGAGGTGAAGGAACTCGCAAAGGAAACTGCCAAGGCGACGGAAGACATCAGCCAGAAGATCGAGAAGATCCAGTCGGACACCAACCATGCGGTGGCTGCGATTTCTGAAATCAACGGCGTGATCAACAAAATCAGCGACTACCAGAACACCATCGCCAGCGCGGTGGAGGAGCAGACCGCCACCACCAACGAGATCACCCGCAACATCGCAGAAGCCGCCCAAGGCAGCACTGAGATCGCGCAGAACATCCTTGGTGTCGCAGAGGCCGCGCGGAACACCACCCAGGGTGCCACTGACACCGAAAAGGCGGCCCTCGAGCTCGCGCGGATGGCGGCCAGCCTCCAAAACACGGTGTCCACCGTCCAGAGCTAGCGAGGAACTCAGTTCTCTAGGACTGCACCTTTCGTCCGACTGCCTCCCCGCTGGGTCCGCCCCGCGGGGAGTGCTTTTTTAAAGAGCCGCCCCAAGGGTATTGGTTGAATGCGGCTTGCTCGGTCTCTATGATTTTATTCCGCATCCCCCCTAACAAGTGATCCGCCCTTTCCATTCAGACCCCCATCTGGCTGCCACCTCCCTCCGGAGCTGTGGAGTTTTCCGGAATGCCATCACCAGCGTCAGACGTTATTCCACTGAGGTGACTCCATGCGTGCTCTAATCGTAGACGATTCCAAGATGGTTCGAATGATCCTCAGCAAGCT
>CANJYI010000394.1 GCA_947478975.1 Chthoniobacteraceae bacterium | reverse complement strand
CTACCACGGGTGCCGCCGGCTTGGGGGCCGGAGCAGCGGGCGCGACAGGGGCCTCTGGAGCAACAGCAGCAGCAGGGGCCGCAGTTGCGGAGGCGGCAGCTCCAGCCTCGATGATCGCGACGACCTGGCCGATGGCGACCTCGTCGCCCACAGCAGCCTTCAGATGGATGATGCCGGACTCCTCAGCAGCCAAGTCCGTCGACACCTTGTCAGTATCGAGCGTCAGGAGCGTATCACCCTTGGTGACGGCCTCCCCTTCGGCCTTGTGCCAGGCCGAGATCACGCCGCTGGTAATGGATTCGCCGACCGATGGGATTTTGACTTCAAGGCTCATAACAGAGGATCAGGGTGAGGGAGAGGGGGCTGTCTGGTCTAGCCGATAGTAAAGGCGGCTTCCAGAAGGTCGTGCTGTTCGATTTTGTGAAGCGAAAGCGCCCCCACGGCCGGACTCGCGGCGGCCTCGCGGCCCGCGTAAAGAACCGGCTTGCCCAGTGTCTCCGTCAGGCGCGGGCGAATGAAGGTGGAGGCACCCATGTTTTCAGGCTCCTCTTGGCACCAGACAAAATGCTTGGCCTTGCGGAATTTCTTGACGATTTCCTGAAGCTTTTGTGTGTGAAGTGGATACAACTGCTCTACCCGCACAATCGCAGCATCGGAATGCGCACCAGTATCCCTGTGCTTAAGCAGGTCGTAGTAGACCTTGCCGGAACAAAAGATCACTCGGGAGACCTTGTCTGCGGTTCCCATCAAAGGCCCGGGGAGGATCTCCTCGAAATGGCCTGCGGTGAAATCCGCCTCCTTGGAAACGCATTCCGCCGCCCGGAGAAGGCTCTTGGGCGTCATGATGATGAGGGGCTTGCGGAAGGAACGCTTCATCTGGCGGCGCAGTGCGTGGAAATACTGGGCCGGCGTGGTCAGATTGCAGACCTGCATGTTCTCCTCGGCGCACAGTTGGAGGAACCGCTCCATCCGGCCTGACGAATGTTCCGGTCCCTGGCCCTCGTAGCCGTGGGGAAGCAACATCACAAGAGAGGTCGGGCGCTGCCACTTGGATTCACCTGCGGCCAGAAACTGGTCGATGATGATCTGCGCGCCGTTGCTGAAGTCCCCGAACTGCGCCTCCCAGAGACACAGGAGCTCCGGAAAATGGAGCGAATAGCCGTAGTCAAAACCCAGCACCGCCGCCTCGCTCAAGAGGGAGTTGTAAACATTGAACCGGCCCTGCTTCTCGCCGAGGTGCTGCAGGGGCGTGTAGCGTTCACGCGTGCGCTCATCGTAAAGGACCGCGTGCCGGTGCGAAAAAGTACCGCGCCGACAGTCCTGCCCGGAGAGGCGCACATGGGAGCCATCGAGCACCAGAGAGCCGAAGGCAAGCGCCTCACCAAACGCCCAGTCAAATGGACCGCCTTCTTTCCAAGCCTGCAGGCGCTTGTCCAAAAAGAACTTTCGCAACCTGGGAAGCATGTGGAACCCTTCCGGCAGCGAAGTCAGCCCGCCGCATACCGTGTCGAGGGTTTGCTTCGAAATGGCGGTTTCGACCGGGTCATGGGAAAAGGCTGGCTGAAAGACAGCGTTGGAGTGCGAGTACTTGTTGAGCTCCTTGTTCTGTTCGGCGGTCTTGACCTCCAATAGCGCAGACTCGTAGTGCGCTTCAAACTCCCGATCCAAGGCGGCAATCTGGTCTGCCGTCAAAATCCCGCTTCCCAGCAACTGCTGGCGGTACAACGTCCCGAGGGTCGGATGAGCGCTGATCTCGCGGTACATCACCGGTTGGGTGTAGAGCGGTTCGTCCCCCTCGTTGTGCCCGTGGCGGCGGTAGCAGACGATGTCGAGAACCACGTCAGCATGAAACTTCTGGCGGTATTCCAGTGCTAGCTCGGCGCACATGCGTACCGCCACGGGATCGTCCCCGTTGACGTGCAGCACGGGGGCGCTGATCATTTTCGCCACGTCGGTGCAGTAGCGGGACGAGCGCGCATCCGCGGGCAGGGTCGTAAATCCAATCTGGTTGTTGACCACGATGTGGAGGGTCCCGCCAGTGCGGTAGCCTTCCAACTGCGACATGTTCAGCGTTTCAGCCACCACGCCCTGTCCGGCGAATGCGGCGTCTCCGTGCACAAGCACTGCGACCACACGCGAACGCTCTTCGCTGTCCTGGCGCACATGCTGGCGTGCCCGGGCAATCCCCTCCACCACAGAGTTTACCGCCTCCAAATGGCTGGGGTTTGGGCTGAGCCGAACGGACACCTGATGGCCGTCTGGGAGCTCACGCTTGGTCTTGTAGCCAAGGTGGTACTTTACATCCCCATCACCACCCACCTGGTCCGGTACGTAATTTTCCGAGAATTGGGCGAACATCACCGAGATCGGCTTCTGCAAAAAGTCGTTGATGACGCTCAGTCGGCCGCGGTGGGCCATGCCCATTACGATCTCCTCCACCTTGTGCTTGGAACAATTCTCAAGCACGCCATAGAGGGCAACCATGAGGGACTCGCCCCCTTCAATCGAGAAGCGCTTCTGCCCCACAAAACGCGTATGCAGAAACTTCTCGAAGCTCTCGACTGAAAGAATTTGGCGAAGCATGCGCCCCTGTGTCTCCGCGGAGATCGCGTGGGCAGTGCCCAGAGCTTCAAAGCGCTCCCGCACCCACTCCCGCACGGTAGGATTGTCGATGTGGGTGAATTCAGCGCCTATCCTGCCGCAGTAGATCGACTCGAGCGCACCGATCAAGCCTCGAAGAAGGAATCCCTGTCCATTCCGAAACAAGGAGGAGGAAACCTGGCGATCCAGATCAGCAGCCGCAAAACCGAACGACTTCAGCTCGAGGAGATCCACTTGGGGAGGCGTCTTGGAAAGCGGATTGGTATGGGCCTTCAGGTGGCCCAAAGAGCGGTATGCCAGAACCAGCTGGTCAACCTTGGTCTGCCATCCGGCCTCCACTGTGCCAGAGGGAGCGGCGGCGGACTGTGAGGAGGCACCATTTTTCTGGATCGCGTTGCCCAGTTCGAAGCCTTCAAAGAAAGCGGCCCAAGTGGTGTCAACGGAAGTCGGGTTGAGGCGCCATTGCTCGTAGTTGGATTCGAGCAGATCAGCGTTTGAACGATGAGGCAGGGTGGTCGCCATAAGAATTTCTGGTTTAAGGGGGAGAGAACACTAGATCAGCAAGGCGTCGTGGGAGAACATTTTTCTCCCAACCCATCCGAAAGCAACAGCGACTCCACGG
>CANJYI010000393.1 GCA_947478975.1 Chthoniobacteraceae bacterium | reverse complement strand
CGAAGAACTCCGAGGAGGCCACGTCCAGCGCGATGAAGATTTCCTCGCCCAGCTTGTAACCAGCCTTCGCCACCGCCTGGGCGATGGTTTCCAGCGCGTCAGAGGCGCTTTTGAGGTTCGGGGCAAAGCCGCCTTCGTCTCCGATGGCTGTGGAGAGACCGCGCGCCTTGAGCACACCCTTGAGAGCGTGGAAGATTTCAGTCCCCGCCCGGAGCGCTTCAGAGAAGGTCTCGAACTTTTTCGGGACGATCATGAACTCCTGGAAGTCAATCGGGGCGTCCGAATGGGCGCCGCCGTTGAGGATGTTCATCATCGGCACGGGCAGGACCTTTGCGTTGGGGCCGCCGATGTACTTGAAGAGCGGCAACCCGAGTTGGTTGGCCGCCGCATGCGCCGTGGCGAGCGAAACGGCCAGCAGCGCGTTTGCGCCCAGCTTTCCCTTGTTGTGGGTGCCGTCGAGTTCCAGCAAAAGCTTGTCCACTGACACCTGGTCCAGGGCATCGTGCCCTTCGAGTTCAGGTGCGATGATTTCCTCCACGTTGTGCACCGCCTGCGTCACTCCCTTGCCCAAATAGCGCGACTTGTCGCCGTCACGCAATTCCACCGCCTCATGTTCGCCGGTGCTCGCGCCGCTTGGAACGGCAGCGCGCCCGACGGATCCGCCGGCGAGTTCCACGTCCACTTCGACGGTCGGATTCCCGCGGGAATCAATAATCTGACGGGCGAGGATGCTGGAGATGGCGGTCAAGGACATAAAGGGGTGTGAATGAGAGGCAAAAAGGATTGTTTGTGTTTTTGGGGGCTAAAACCGCTGAAGACAGTGACTTTTTCTTCGCGGTTATTGCAAATCAATTTCCACCTTTGTGCCAAGCTTCGATCGAAATAATTTCAACATTCAGCTCACCCGTCTCTGTGGGCAGTTCGATAATCTCGCCCACCTTGTGCCCGATCAGAGCGCGGGCGATTGGCGCCTTGTATGAAATCATTCCTTTGTCCACATCGCCATCCCATGCCCCCAGAATGTGGAAGGTTTCCACGCTTGCGGTTTTGACGTCGCGAATGCTGACGGAGGTTCCGATGGATACTTGGGCGGTATCCGCGTTTGCAAAGTCCGTGCCGCGGGCGGTCATGATCTCCCGCTCCAGATCGGCCCGGCGCCGGCCCAGCATCCGCTGGTTTTCCTTGGCGGCCTTGAACTCTGCGTTCTCCTTCAAATCCCCGTGCGCCGCAGCCTCTGCGATTTCGCGGGTGTTTTCCGGAATCTTTTTATTGATGATTTCTTCGTACTCTTCCTGGCGCCGCTGGAGGCTGTCCCACGAAACCACCAGGCTTTCCTGCTTTTCCTCGCGGTCCCCGGAAATCAAGACCTCCAATTCGGGGTAGGCGCGCACAAAACGGCCCAGCAGGGAGCGCTTGTTCAGGTCTTCGAATACCGGGGAGAGCAGCAGCTTGCGCATGGCCTCGCGCACCTCCTCGACCTCCGCACCCGCCAGCAGGTCGGGCAGCAGACCCTCGTCGCCCACAAGCAGGTCGTGCAGCTTCCTGTCCCGGTTCTCATTGAACTGGTCCCGTTCTAGGGCGGAAAGAAGCGCGCTGATCACCCGGGGGTGCAGCAGGCCGCGGAATTCGCCTTCCTTCTTGTTCCGCTCCTTCTTGTCGCAAAGCCAGGTCAGGGCCGCGGAGGAAATCGAATGGTCGCGGATGGACCGATCCAGTGTGGTCCGGAGTTCGGAGGTTTTGCCATGTTCATGCAGGAGCCGGGCCGCCTCTGCGACCAACCGGGTGCTGCCGCGGCCCACGAGCGAAAGCGCCTTGGTGGACCAGTCCTCTCCAAAGGCCTCTTGAAAGGCTGCCAGTGCGCGCTTGAGTTTCGCGGCGGGGATCTCCTCCAGAAGCGAAGTCAGGTTGCGCTGCTCTTCCAGAAGGATCGCGGGGAGGGTCAGCGCGTCGGCGCCCCTCCGGAGTCCCTTGGCGCGGTCGACGATTTCGTCCCGCAGGGTGATCAGCGTGAGGCATTCGGCCGTCTTGAGCTTCAGGTTCCGGCGGGCGGCTTCTTCCGCGATTTCAATCACGGACTGCACTTGCGGAATGAGGTGGCCGAAATCCTCGGCGTCACGCAGGATTTTTTCCAAGGCGACGATCTGGTCCTTCAGCTGGCGGGCCTGCTGGAAGGCGGCAAGGTGTTGGTCTGCGTGAGAGACGGACTCGCTCCGGTAAACAATGGGGCCGGTTTTTTTGACGGGGAAGGAAAAGTGGCCGTCCTTTTTGAGGAGCTTCTTGGCGCCGTCCCACCAGCGCTTGAACTCCCCTTCACTGAAGAGGGCCGGCACCAGCAGGCGGGTGAACTCGTCCTGGGTGCGTTTGTTGCCGTAGTTGGCCAGGACGGCTGCGGTAAAGGCAACGGGGTTGGCGTTTGCCTCGGCGCGGACGGACGGGGCGTTCAGGGCGATCCGGGAGAGAATGTGATCCGGTTCGATCGGTACGAGCGACTCGGCGGCGTATTCCAACTGCATGAGGTGGCCCGCTTTGGAGGAAAAGTCGATGCGGACCTGGTTGAGCAGGAAGTCCATGCCTGCGATTCTTCCAAAGCCCCAGCTCTTGTGGGTGACACAAGTCCCTTCAACGAGTTGTTGCAGGTTGGCGACGGCTGACGTGGGAATTTTACCGGCCTCGACGGCCTTCTGAATCTCAAGGTTCATAGAATGCGTGACCATACTCCTGCTTTTACGGATGGGAAAGTGGGGAATGGAAAAACAACAGCGCGACTCAGTCGGGAGGCGCGATTTCGTCGGTTTGGCCGGTTTTCTGGAGACTTTTAGGGGCCGAGGGACAAAAATCCCATGACAGCCTCGGTTTCCTGATGGATGTTCCGGCGGCAGGGGGAGTCGATGGATTCATTACAAAAAAAGCCATTGCAGCGGGAAGGGGCGGTTTCGTGTGTTGCGGAGGCTGGCGGCTCGGCCAGAGGGGGGGCGCCCGCTTCTCGGGGGGGATCTGGGTTTAAGGAGGGAGGGACGGAGCAGGCCCAAATGCACGCCCAAAAGCACGCCCAAAAGCACGCCCAGACAGAGCAATGGCGGGTGGGGGGCATGCACTGTGCGGGCTGCGCCTCGCGCCTCGAGGGCGTTTTGATGGGCGTTCCCGGCGTTGAGGAGGCAGGGGTCAATTACGCCACGGGTCTGGCGACGATCGGCTGGCACCGTGGGCAGTCCGAAGGGGATGCTCCCGCACAAGGCGGTGCAAACGGAGCCCAACACACAGGGG
>CANJYI010000392.1 GCA_947478975.1 Chthoniobacteraceae bacterium | reverse complement strand
GTCTGCTGGCGGACGAGATCGACATTCCGCGCGGCGAGGGCGCTCGGCTCGAACCAGCCATAGTCGTCCATGACTTCGAGTGCTTTGAAGGCCTCGACTAGCTTCGGGTGGTTCTCGGGGCCCGCGAGTTTTTTCGCCGCCATCTCGCCCGAGGCCGCTGGGTCGTAACCGCGATGGTTCCAGAGGGCATCGGCGATCGTCAGGTTGATATACGGGTCCTCGCCATTGTAGGCGTAGAAGGCGATGCCTCGGAAGAAGGCGTCGTCATACCAGTCGCGCCACGCCTTCATCGGCTCGCCAGGATACGCGTAGTAAGGGCTGCCGTGGTAGGTGCCGCAGGCGTTCTGCCAGAAGACGGGCTTGCGCTGCGTCAGGCCCGCAAACCATCCGAGCTGGTCTGGCGTCACCTGGGTGGATTTCACCCGCGGCCCGCTCCAGTAGATGTCGATGGCCTTGGGCAGCTTGCCGATCGCGGCGAGATACGCGTCTCTGGACTCGCCGTAAGTCGTCGTGTCATCCGGCCCTGCCGCACCAAAGTAGAACGGCGGGCAGAAGAGCATGCGGAAGTGCGGATGCTTCGCCGAAATGGCCGCATAGACTTTGTTCAGGAAATACACATCGGCCTCGCGCGCCGTGCCAAAGTCCCGCACATCCTCCGGACTGAGAAAGAACCGGTAGTCATCGTAGAGCAGGCAAAGACTGCCTCCGGCCTCCGCCAGGGCTAGGCCCGCCTTCACCACCAATTGAAAATCCTCTTCTGATTTCGATTTCACCTGCCCCAGTCCCACGTGCCCGCTAAAGGGGAGGATGGAGTCATACCAAGTAATCTTCAGCGGCGTCAGTTGGGCGCCGATCTTCTGAATGTGCGCCTTCCACGCACGGAATTGCGCCTCATCGCGCAACGGCAGCCGCCAGTCAGCCGGTTTGCGAAGCTGGCGGTAGATGACCGCGTTTGCTCGGAGGAGGTTGACGCCGAACCACGCCGCCGAGGCGTGGCCATCATCTTTGAAGGGCGTAAAGGCGCGAATTCCCGGGAACTCGGGGAAGTCCTGAATGCTCGCCGCACGCGCCACGGGCCGCCCGTTTTGCGCCGTGATGAGTTGGTTGAAGGAGGTGATGGCCCACAGCAGCCCGTGAAAGTCATGGCCTTTCAGGAACACGACATTTTGCGCACCGCTCTTGGCGCAGTGAAGCAGGTAGCCCTCCGGCTTATCGGGAACGGCCAGTTTCCCAAGCTGCGCCTCATGCGTACCCGTCTCCCCGACGAGAATCAGCGTCTCGCTCTGGTCCTCCGCCGACGCAATGACCTGCGGTTGCGCGCCATTTCTCCGGAGGCGTTCGACGAGCACGGCCACACGCGGGTCCTCCGCCGCCACATCCTTTCCCAGCAGCAGTCCCACGCTTGCCAGCGGCAGAAAATCGTCGCGGTATTGTGCCTGTTGCGGCTTGGGATAGACAGTGCCGGTGTAGTAAGGAATGGTGCGCTCAGCAGGAGCCGCGTCAGCAGCGGAAGCCGCATGCGGCGTGGACGAGAAGGCGAAGAATGCGAGCAGCGGCAAGAGTCGTTGGAGGGTCATGGATCTGGGAGGGAGGCGGAGTTGATCGAACCCAAGGCGAGAAGGCAGACAAAGTTGCGTGAATGCAGGCAACTACTGAATCCTGCTTGGGTGCTGCCGATTTGAAAGCGAATTACAGCCGTCCCACAGGAATGACGTGGCAGGGTAAAAAAGTTGGGCAGGAGAAAGAATCCCTACCACTCAGTAGGGTATGAACCAAAAACCCGCCCACACTAACATTATCGTTCTAAAGCAGCTTCTCAACTTCATACCGAGAAGCGTCCTCAATCAAACCGCCCGTAAAACTGGGGTGGACACAAAGGCTCGCACCTTCAGCGTCTTGAGCCACCTGGCTTCGGCTCAAGGCAGCGGCTCTGAGCCGCCTCCAAATCGTACCACCCTCGCGCAACACTCTTTCTCACGCAAACAAGGCGCGTTCGGCTGACTTCATCGAAACGCTGTTCTGTCGGTTCTCGCACACCTTCAGAACATCCAGCCTGGCTTTGCCTCGGGCAAAAAGGGCAAGGGCCTCCTACACCGTTTCGAGGGCGCAGGGAAGCAGCGCTGAACAAAACAAGAGAAGGGACTTCATGAGGGGTGGACCTTGGTTCAAGCGATGAGCTCCTTCAAGACGCCGGTACTGTCGCCGTGGCGCTCCACCGGCACGCCGCTACCTTTCAAGAGGGAAAGCCAGGCGTTGCACAATGGTGTCCCCTTGGGCAGCACGAGGTTTTGTCCCATCTTCAGTCCGGCACCGTGTCCGGCGAGCAGGGTGGGACAGTTGTCTCCGTTGTGTTCGGTCCGCGTGTTGGTACCGTAGGCGATGGTGGTGTGATCCAGCAGACTGCTGCCGTCGGTTTCCTTGGTGGCCTTGAGTTTATCCAGCAAGCCTGCAAGCAGCTTGCTGTTGGCCGTATCCCGGCGCTGGGACGCGTCGAGTTTCTCCGCCATCGTCGAGTGGTAATGGCTCATGTCGTGGGGAGCCACCTTGATGTCGAGGCTCGTGAGCAGGGTGTCCACCGGTTGGCGGTAGCCGAGCACGCGCGTGCTGTCGGTTTGCAAGGCGGCCACCATGATGTCGTACATCAGCTTGATCTCCTCATAACCCGCCAAACCAGGTTTGGGCTCCGTGATCGGGGCCTTGGGGCGCGGCACCTCCAGCCACTGTTCGTCTTTGCTGAGCCGGGTTTCGATGTCGCGAATGCCGTCCAGATACTCGCCCAGTTTTGCGGTGTCGCTTTTCCCGAGACCGCGCTGTAGGTCGTGGGCGTCCTCGAGGACGGTGTCCAGAACGCTGTGCCGCCGCTTCAGGAGCGCTTTGCGTTTTTCCAGGGGAGTGTTTTCGCCGGAGAAAAGGCGGTGAAAAGCCTCCACGGGGTTTTTGTGTCCGGCGATCGGTTTGCCACTCGCATCCCAGGCAAGGGACAGCCCCGGGCCATGGCCGGAATTACCCGCGTAGGTTCCGCAGTCCAACTGCAGCGAGGTAAAACGGGTCTGCAAGCCAAAGTGCTCCGCCGCGACCTGGTCGGCGGAGATCGTGTTGTGGAAGCTCTTTCCGGACACGGCGAACTGGTTGGCGCCCGTGAGCCAGAAAGTGCTGCCTTGATGTCCGGCGTTTACAAAGCGGTGGGTCAACCCCTGCAGGACGGTGAAATCGGCCTTGTGACGCGCCAGGGGTTCCAACCCCTTTGGGATTTCGTAATCGGCTCCCGG
>CANJYI010000391.1 GCA_947478975.1 Chthoniobacteraceae bacterium | reverse complement strand
GGTCAGGTCCGTGACATGCTCGCCGCCGGGGCTGGGCCGAGCGCCGCTCTGGAAGTCCACGTACCCGCGGGCTCCGTAAAGATCCTGCAACGCCTTGATGTCAGCCTGCACCGCAGCCGGGGAATACACGGTTCCCGAACGCAGCTTGGTGACCCGCTGGAACTCGGTTTCGGGGAAAAGTCTGCCCCCGCGGAAAGTGACCTTGCCGACCTTGTAGGGCGCGCCCTCGACGATTTGGAAGACAACCTCCACCTTCCCGTTGAGCCGGTTGATCACGGGCTCGCGGACCTGCACATCGGAGTAGCCGCGGTTCTGGTAATACTCGCGGACGGCGGCGGCGTCTTCGCTGAGCTGGTCCTGGTTGAGGCGGCCAGTCTTGAGGATCGGGGAGAGTACCGCGCGGTACTTCCGGGTCTTGATGACTCCGTTGAGGTCGCTCGTGCTGATCCTCGAATTGCCCTCAAAGCGGACGGTCTTGATCGAGGTTTTGCCGCCCTCGTTGACAGTGTAGAGCACGCGCGCAGTGCCGAGGCTGTCGTTGGAGTCCAGCTTGTAGGTGACCTGGACGTCGGTGAAGCCTTTCGAGGCGTAGTACTCCAAAATCTTCTGGCGGTCGGCCTCCATCGCGGCCTCGCTCGCCGTGTCCCCCTGCTTGACACCGATTTTTTCGCGGATCCGGCTTAGCTTGAACTGCTGGACGCCTTGGATCTCGACGGCAGTCACGCGGGCCTTTGCCTGCAGCACCACGATCACCTTGACTCCCTCGCCCTTGGGCTCGCCGAAAATGCGGACATTTACCACGTTCCCGGTGGCGTAAAGATTACGGATGTCCTCCTCCACGGTCGCTTCGGAGTAGGGCTGGCCGACGCGGGTGCGCATGTTCGCCAGAAGCCGTTCCTTGGCCACTGTGGCGGGACCGGCGTACTGAACGTCGATCTCGACAACGTTGGGGGCCTTGTTCTGGGCCTGCGCCTGGGGAGCCAGCGCCATCGCGGAGACTACCGAAGCAATACAGACAGCGGAGGGGAAGATGCGTGAATTCATAATTTGAATTTGAGTGCTGCCGCTCACCGGGAAAATCTAACCGGTGGGAGCGAGAATATATCAGGCTCAACCCCTAACTAGGTCAAGTTGCCATTTGCCTGATCCCTGACAGCCCGAAATGCACGGACGCCACTCCCCCCTGCCGACCTGCCTAATTTCCCTTGGGCCCGCCCTTGGCTCCCGGTCCTCCGCCAGGGGGCCCCTTTTGGTGGCGCTTCTGGACTTCGGCATCAAACAGGGTCGCCTGCTCCGGAGAAAGCTCGGCCCTGATGGCCTCCCCCCCAGCCCGCCGGATGCCCTGGGCCTTTTCCCGCCGCTGTTCCTCTGACAGGGAGCTCTCGGAGTGGAGTGCCTTCATCTTTTGCTCGGTTGCCAGTACGATGGGCTTGAGCGTTGCGACCTGTGAGGCGCTCAGATTCAGGTCTTTTTTTAAGTGCTCCAGCCGCCCTTCCGTGCTCGGCGGGCCAGGCGGGTGAGCTCCCGGCTCGGCAAAAAGGGGCAACGCTGAGAAAAGCAGGATTCCGAAGGAAAACAGGCGCGGCTTCATAGAGTTTTAGAGATTATGGGAGCGGGCGCGACTGCGTTGGCTGTGTCGACCCTAACTGGTAGCTTCGTGTCCGCTGGTTAAGACATTGTCTTTTCAGCGTAAATCTTTTGTAAACTGGAAGGCGGGCGAATCCTTTTGATTCTTGCCCATCTTGGGCGCCCCATAAAGAATGTTTGTTATGCGAACTAACGTCCTCGGGGGCCCTCTCGAATGCTGCTGCACCAGCCCGCTCACTGGTTTTTTCCGGGATGGTTACTGCCGCACTGGGGCCGACGACTTGGGTTTGCACACCGTCTGTACGGTGGTCTCGGATTCCTTCCTCCAGTTTTCCAAGGCCCGTGGGAACGACCTGAGCACCCCGAGACCCGAATACGAATTTCCCGGGCTTAAGGACGGAGACAAGTGGTGCCTTTGCGTGGAGCGCTGGAAGGAAGCGCTGGAAGAGGATTGCGCCCCGAGCGTGGTCTTGGAAGCCTGCCACATTTCGGCTTTGGAGTTTGTGGACCTTGCCGACCTCAAAGCGCACGCCCTCTCCCACTGACGCCCCCCTTCGCACGCTCCGAGCAATCCCACCCACCCCCCAAAAAGAAGAACCCCATGACCCGCAGATTCCTCCTCCCGTGCGCACTCGCCGCCCTTGTATCCACCGCACTTGCGGCTGATCCCGCCCTCACCCTTGAGAAGACTCCCGGCGGCGGTTTCGAGGTCAAGGCCGATGGAAAGCCCTTTGCCAGCTACGTCGTAAACGAGGCGAACAAACCCTATCTCTGGCCCGTGTACGGCCCCACTGGCAAGTCGATGACGCGCGCCTATCCGATGCAGCAGGTCGAAGGCGAACAACACGACCACCCGCACCACCGCGGCATGACCTACGGCCATGAAAGCACGGGGTTTCCGGGATGGCAGGAGTCCGGCGGCGGAGGCAAGGTAACGGGCGGCGGGGAGACCTGGGCAGAGGGAAAGACCTTTGCGGAGGCCGCAGCAAAGCCGAACGCCACGGCGGCGGCCCTCAAACGCGCCTCGGAATTGGGGCGTATCGCCCACATGGAATACACGGAGTTCGGGATCAAGGAAAACAAGGCCGTGATCGTGGAGGTGTGCGAACACCAGGACTCCAGCGCAAAACGGTTTTTGATCGAAGAACGCCGCCTCAGCTTCCATGCGACCGCCGGCACCCGGGTCATCGACTTCGACCAGGACTTCATCGCCGCGGACGGCGACGTGCGCTTTGACGACCGCAAGGACGCGGGGCTTTCCATCCGGGTGCCCACGAGCATGGCGGTCGACAGCAAGCTGGGCGGACGCATCGTCACCAGCGAGGGGCTCACCGACAAGGACGCGTGGGCCACGGCTGCGAAATGGTGCGACTACAGCGGGCCCGTGGAAGGGGAAACCCTCGGAGTGGCGATGTTCAACCACCCGTCGAGCCTCCGCTACCCGACCCGCTGGCATGTGCGCACCTACGGCCTCTTCACCGCCAATCCGTTTGCGCAAAAGCAATTTAACAAGGAGCTTCCAGACGGCGCGCTCGACTTGAAGAAGGGTGACCGCCTCAAGCTGAGGCATCGGTTTGTCTTCCACGCCGGGGACGAAAAGGCCGCCCAGATTCAGGAAGCCTTTGAGGTCTACGCCAAGGAAGCCAGGTAACGCAGCCCGGCCGGGGCTGCTCCGCCGTGGAAAGAGTGGGCCGATTGTGTATTCTAATCGCATGG
>CANJYI010000390.1 GCA_947478975.1 Chthoniobacteraceae bacterium | reverse complement strand
TGCGCGTGCTGCGCGAGAAGGTGCCCAACCTCTGCTTCCAGATGCTGCTGCGCGGAGCCAACGCCGTCGGGTACACGAGCTATCCGAACAACGTGGTCTCAGGCTTCATCAAGCACGCGGCAGAGACGGGGATCGACATCTTCCGTGTGTTCGATTCGCTCAACGACCTCTCCAACATGAAGGCGGCGATGGAGGCCGTGCAGAAAACCCACGCGGTCTGCGAGGGCGCGCTTTGTTACACCGGCGACATTCTGGATCCGGCGCGCACGAAGTATTCGCTGAAATATTACGTCAAGCTGGCCAAGGAGTTGGAAAAGATGGGGGCGCACTTCATCGCCATCAAGGACATGGCCGGCCTCTGCCGTCCCTACGCGGCCCAGGCGCTGGTCAAGGCCTTGCGCGACGAGGTGGATCTGCCGATCCATTTCCATACGCACGACACCTCGGGCATCAACGCCGCCTCCATCCTCCGTGCGAGTGACGCCGGTGTGGACGTGGTGGACCTGGCCCTTGCCTCGATGAGCGGGTCGACCTCGCAGCCCAACCTCAACTCGGTGGTTGCCGCCCTGCAGCACACGCCGCGGGATACGGGTCTGGATCTGGACGCACTCAACGAGTTTTCCGACTACTGGGAAAAGGTGCGCGAGTTTTACACACCCTTCGACACGGCTCCCAAGACGGGTTCCGCAGAGGTGTACCTGCACGAGATGCCGGGGGGTCAGTTCACCAATCTCAAGGAGCAGGCGGCCTCCATGGGGCTCGGCTCACGCTGGCCCGAGATCGCCCGCACCTACGCCGAGGTGAACGAACTTTTCGGCGACATTGTCAAGGTGACGCCCTCTTCCAAGGTGGTTGGAGACATGGCGTTGTTCCTGTTTACCCGCGGCATCAAGCCGGCGGACGTTGTCAACCTGCCGCCCGGAACCTCCTTCCCGGAATCCGTCCGCGACATGCTCGGCGGCGGTCTTGGGGAACCCATGGGCGGTTGGCCGAAGGCGGTGGTCCGGGCGGTGCTTGGCAAGGACAAGATCCAGCGCGTGAAGCCTACCCCGGTGAATCTCAAGGAGACGCTGACGCAGGTTGCCACGCTGTCGGGACGGGCGGCGAGCGACGATGATTTGTACTCCTACTTGATGTACCCGCAGGTCTTCACGGATTTTGCGAAGTTCCAGAAGGACTTTTCGGACCCCAGCGTGCTGCCGACACCTGCCTTCTTCTACGGGTTGAAGTTGGGAGAGGAAATCTCGGTGCCCATCGAGGAGGGCAAGCTGCTCTTCATCAAGCTCATCAACGTAACCGCCCCGGACAAGGACGGCCGGTGCGTGATCGGCTTCGAGCTCAACGGAATGCCCCGCGAGGTGGTGGTGGTGGACAAGTCGATCGCGCCCAAGGCCAAGCCCAGGGTGAAGGCTGATGCCGCCAACCCGCTGCACGTGGGTGCGCCGATCCCCGGAATGGTGACCGCCCTGCACGCCACGCTGGGCAGCAAGGTCGCCGTAGGAGAGAAGCTCGCCACGCTCGAGGCGATGAAGATGCAAACCACCCTCTACGCCCACGCCGACGGGATTGTCGACGAACTGCTGGCAGCGGTCGGGGACGCAGTGGAGGCCGGCGACCTTCTGGCAAGGATCCGGGCGTAGCCAGCGGCGTGGGAAAATCCAGGTCGAATCCTCCGGGTCGGAGGCGTCATTCTGGACTTCACTTAAGCGGCCGGGTGGCGAACTTGTTTGCGGGTCTCTGTGAAGTCCTCGGTGGCAGAGATCCCAAAGGGAGCCGGGAAAAGTCGGCGGTCTAAGACCCGCTTGTGTATGAAGCAGACGGTTTTACAGGCACGCCGCCCAGCGGAAGAATACGACACCCAGCGCCCGGCGCTTGAGAATTACGGCCGAAGAAAATAGAATGTAGGCGCGGGCGAAGTGTCTGCAGTGCTTCTCTTAAAAGAAACTGTTCCCCCTATGAATCCCGCCCGGCCCGGTCTTCCGGAGCGACTCCATCAAACCAAGCTCAGGCACAAGCAGATCGCCTTGGCGGTGCAGCGACGGGCAACCCGCCAAACGCGCCAGAAAATCGCGTGGGCCATTGTGCATCATCCTGAGGAGACGCTCGCTTTTGCCCGGGAAACGCTCGCACGCCAAATCCAGCGGTGTGGCCGGCTTCCCCGCTACCGGGCTTGGCTGGCAATTCTGGGAGCGACACCTGAGCATATTGCGGCACAGCTTCTTCGGGAAGATGCCCGCGTACAGCAGCGCAACTCCTGCCATCCTTTCGGCAGTGCCCTTTCCATTTATGAAACACATCACCCAAAGCGACCTCGTTGAGGCCGCCGAAGCGGTGGCCCAGATCACCGGACAGTCCCACATTTTCATTGTGGGCATGGCTTCCACCGCCCATTCGTTACCCGCGCTTTCCGGCATGCTCACCGACGATATCGACTTGTTCACTCCGGATGCTGAAGCCTGTTTTTTGGACGAAGTGATCGCGTCAGTGGGAGAAGGCAGTACGTTTGAATTCCGCCACGGCTTTTATGTGGAAAGACTCGGAACCTGGGTCCTCCTGACGCAACCCCGTGGATGGATGGAAAGAGCGCTGCTGGTGCCCCACCCGATACTCACCATCCGCGTGCTGCATCCTCTGGACCTCCTCTACAACAAGCTCGAAACCGCCCGCAAAAAAGACCTCCAAGGGGTCCTCCTGATCCTCAGGAGCGGGGCCGTTCTCGAAGGTCAAATCCGGGACTTTGTGCAGAACGCCGACACTCCCGAGGAAACCAAACGCGGCATCCTCAAAAACCTGGACAAGGTTTTGTCGGAGCGCACCGCCTCGATAATACGGCCAAGCTGAATAACGCTGGGGCGCTCACCGGAACCGGAGCGGATGGGCAGAGTTTTTTCGCCGAATCTCCAGCTGGCGTTGGGGCAGGAATGGCAGGCGACGAACCTGCTGGCCCGCGCTTGTTTTGGATTCCGATTCTGCTCTGCCGATGGCCGCCTGCCGCCTGCCCGGCCCACTCGAGAACAGCACCATTGGCGCTGACGGAGATACCCTCGCAAAACGCTGGGTACAATCGTCCACTTTTCGCCCCTCCTGCGAGTCCCCGAAGGCTATGGAGTCTGGCTGAAGACCACGCCGGCCCCGTTCATCTCCGCGCGGATGGTCACCCCCTCGGCAAACTTGCCTTCGAGCAGGAGCAGCGAGAGCGGATCCAGCAGCCGGCGCTGGATGGTACGCTTGAGCGGGCGGGCGCCGTACACCGGGTCGTAACCTTCCTCGCCGAGGAGCTTTTTGACCTCGGGGCTGAGTTCGAGCGT
>CANJYI010000389.1 GCA_947478975.1 Chthoniobacteraceae bacterium | reverse complement strand
CAAAAGGTGCAGGTGACGGAGTCTACGGGGGGGGAGAATGGAGGCGGGGGAGAAAGAGGGCAGCGTGTGTAGGTGGGTTCCATGATTCCGTCATGCCGGCAACAGTCCGCCGGGGGCAATGAACGTCAAATTCAAGGCAAGCGGCCACCAAAAAGGAGGAAAGAAAAAAGAGCCCGAGCCAATTTTGAATGTGCCCAATCCCCCACCGAGTGACTCTGCCCCCAAACCAAGGAAATCCGCTTGAACAAACCTTACCAAATGAAGATTTCTGGTTGATGCGTCTCTTTTTGAGAGGATTCTACCAGTGCCTTTGCATCTTTGGCTTTGCGGTTGGCGCACACTCACTAACCATTCCTGCAAGCGAAGATAGCACATCGACCACGGACCACCTCACCAAGGCTGCGGGAGCCTCGTCGGTCCTCTCGGTTGACGCCTATCGTAATTCATTTCTCTATTTTGATCTGAGCGATGTTCCTTCCGACGCGGTGCTTCGCTGGGCAAAACTGAGGTTGTACCTGCCCGTCGTTCGCTCAAGGGGGTCGGGCTTGGGTGTGCATCTGGTAACCAGTGAATGGAACGAAGCACTGGCCTCAGCCCAGCCGGGCATTAGTTCGGGACCGCTGGCAACCATTGGCCCCGAGAGGATCGCATCCAAGAGGTTTGTCACCGTTGATGTGACCAGCACCGTGCAGGGCTGGATTAATGGAAGAACAGCCAACGAGGGGTTTGCGATAAAGCCGCTGAGCGGAGGAACCGCAGGGGTCACTTCGCTACATCTCCCCTCAAAAGAGGGCATCTTTTTTGGCCTTCCCGCGGAGCTGGATTTGGATTTCAAACCGAATTTCGGCCAGTTGCCTGACGCGATCCAGCAGTATTTTAGCCCTGCGTTTGCCGCCGGTCCGAGCGTTTCCCTTTCCGACCGCTTTATTAAGGCCGAGGTTTCTGGCGTGGGCCCGATGAGCTACCAATGGTACAAGAACGGGGCCGCTGTGGCGGGAGGCACGGGGCCTGCCCTTTCTCTGGTGGGGCTCACAAGCGGAACCTATACACTGCGTGCAAGCAACAGTTTTGCAACTCTGTCCAGCGGCCCCGTGCAGTACACGGCCGCCTCGGCTGGTCCCTTTGTGTTCATCCCGGCGGGAAGTTACGAGCGAGGGAACGTCATGAACGAAGACGACATTTACGATGCGCCCAAGCAGACGGTGACCCTGAGTCAATACTCCATGGCTGTGTATGACACCACAAAGGCCCAGTGGGATGAAGTGCGGGCCTGGGCAGCGAGCCGTGGGTACACAGATTTGACACATGGCGAGGCAAAGGCGCCGAATCACCCGGTGGTTTCTGTCAGTTGGTATGACGTTGTCAAATGGACCAATGCGGCGAGCGAAAAGGACGGATTGACGCCCTGTTACACGCTGAACGGAGCCGTGTATCGGACACAAGACTCCGACAACCTCAGCTGCAACTGGACTAGCAATGGATATCGGTTGCCGACAGAAGCGGAGTGGGAGGTCGCGGCTCGGGGCGGGTTGCGTGGGAAGCGTTTCCCGTGGGGCAATACCATCTCTCAGGATCAGGCGAACTACTCAGCCTCTCCCAAGGACGCGTACGATCTGAGTAGTGCGGTGAACGACTGTCATCCGACCTACAAGACCGGAGACTGGCCTTTTACAAGCCCTGTAGGGAGTTTTGCGGCCAACGAGTATGGCTTGTACGACATGGCAGGCAATGTGTTCCAGTGGTGCTGGGACTGGTCGGGTCCGCCCGCGGATGGGGTTGATCCTCGAGGGCCGTCCACCGGCTTTTTCCGCGCCTTGCGGGGCGGATCATGGCGGGGGGTCGACAACGTTTTGGGCGGCGAAGGCGGGGCCGCCCGCGCACGAACCGCACGACGCGGTGACGACAGTGCTTTCAGAGCGATGAACGAGTATGGCTTCCGTCTGGTGCGAAGCCGTCCGTAGGTGGTGAGGTTTGAGCAGAAGTCGCGAAGGAGGGCAGTGCTTGGGTCCATTCAAAAAAAACCAGGGTTGGAAGACGCCGAAAATATCAAAATCGCCCATATCCAGCGTCAGCAGGCGGGTCACGCCGGCCGCGTAGTATGTTGCAGCGAGTGGAGTGTCGAGCAGGCGTTTGCGCCCAAGGAGATGCTGGCGAAGCCATGAAAAACCCAAGCGAGTCGAATCCAGCGAGGGGTAAATCGGTTTCACCGCGCTCGCTCGCTTCCCGCCACCCTTGCGCCTTTACCAGCGCCTCATCCATACCCAACGGGGAAGCAAAACGACGGGGATCGGTGACCACAGGAATAAATTCGCTGAGCACCTGGGGTGCCAATGCCAGAGGCTGTGGATGCCTGGCCAAAGCTTCATCCAACCAACCACGGGCCGCCTCATGCCGCGGAACCTCGCGCACCTCAACATGGACGAGAAACCTGGTACCAATCCCGTGGATCATGAGTTTTCCACGAGGTCCTCTAAAAGTTCACCACGGCCCGACCAGGGTTTGTGGATTGTACCCCCCGAGGAAGGCTGCAGATCCTTAAGGCTCGTTGCAGGTCTGGTCTTCGCTTGCCGGTACAACTCCATGGCCTCGGGTAGGAGCTCGGAGGTGGGCCGATCTTGCTCCTGAGCGTATCGCTGAAAATCGGCATACACCGGCTCACTTACATTGAGCGTGATGCCCTTCATATATATAGCAATCTATCGACCAGCGAGTTCTGCAAAGCTGGGCTGCCAGAAACTCGCACTGGCGACGCACACTGAGACACTGCAAGGCCTGTACCAGCCAGTTCGAATGACGCCGGCCATAGCAGCCCTCGCCAAAGATCTCCCGCTTCCGCAGGGCGACCCCTTTGACAGGGTGATTGTGGCCACTGCCAACGCTGGAAGCCTCACACTGATCACAAAGGATCAGCACATCGTTGAGAGCGGACTCGTGGCCACCCTGTGGTGAAAGCTGGTCGTATTCCAGTCGGAGACACTTGAGTAGATTCACTGCTAGGGGCACGTTCCGTCTTGCAGAGCACACGGCTTTCAACACAAACAACGGGAGACCCGTCCTATGTCCGACCTTCTTGCCTCGCTCACCTACCTCGATCTCTCCGACCGGCCCGAGGAAACCGAGTTTCGTTCTCGGATGCTCGCCCTGCTTGGAGCCACAGCCGAGTGTTTTCAGCGCTCCTGTTTTCCCGCCCATTTCACGGGCAGCGCTCTCGTCGTGGACGCCCACGGCGCCCGGGCGCTGCTTCATCACCACCGAAAACTCGACAAGTGGCTTCCCTTCGGAGGGCACTGCGACGGCGATGAGAATGTCCT
>CANJYI010000388.1 GCA_947478975.1 Chthoniobacteraceae bacterium | reverse complement strand
GACACCGAGGTTTCGCAGGCGCTGGAAAAATCCTTTCAAAAGCAGGGCGTCAAAGTCCTCACCTCCCACAAGACGGTCAAGACCGCCGCGACGGATGCCGGGGTCAAGATCACCGTGGAAGACGCAAAGGGGGCGACCCAGGACATCGAGGCGGACGTCTGCCTCGTGGCCATCGGCGTCCAGCCGCTGCTTCCCGGCGGCGGGCTGAAGCTGACCCTGAACGAAAGAGGCTACATCCAGACCAACGACCGGTACGAAACCAACGTTCCCGGGGTGTACGCTGCGGGCGACATCATCGGGCCGCCCTGGCTCGCGCACGTTGCGAGCTTCGAGGCGATCCAGGCGGTCAACGGCATGTTTCAGGCCGGCTTCAAGCCCCGCAAGGTGGGCAACTTCCCGGGCTGCACCTACTGCCAGCCACAGGTTGCGAGTGTCGGCCTCACTGAACGCGCCGCCAAGGAAAAGGGCATTGCCTTCAAGGTCGGCAAGTTCCCGTACGCAGCCAGCGGAAAGGCCCGGGCCATCGGCGAGATCGAAGGGTTCGTGAAGCTGATTTTGGGCGAACCCCACGGCGAGGTGCTTGGGGCCCACATCATCGGCTCGGAAGCCACCGAGTTGATCGCCGAGCTGGGCCTCGCAATCACGCTGGAGGCCACCATCGACGAAATCGAAGGGACCATCCACGCGCATCCCACCTTGAGTGAGATGATCCACGAAGCCACCGCACAGGCCCACGGACACGCCATCCACATCTAGGCACCCGACCCTTCCTCAAAACACCCACCACAAACAGACCCCGAATACCTCCCTTATGAGTCACCCATCGCAACTCGAACAGCTCAAGCATTTCACCAAGGTCGTCGCAGATACCGGCGACTTTGAGTCCATGCGCGAATTCAAGCCCCAGGACGCCACCACCAACCCCTCACTGATCCTCCAGGCAGCCACCAAGCCCCAGTACGCGCCCCTCATCGAAAAGGCCATCGCCGACCGCAAGCATTCCGGCCTCGCCGGTGCAAAGCAGGTCGACGACATCATCGACCACATCCTCATCGCCTTCGGCCTCGAGATCCTCAAAATCGTGCCCGGCCGCGTTTCGACCGAAACCGACGCACGCCTCTCCTTCGACGTCGCAGGCACGGTCACCAAGGCCCGCGACCTGATCGCGCTTTACGAAAAAGCGGGGATTTCCCGCGACCGCGTGTTGATCAAGATCGCCTCCACTTGGGAAGGCATCAAGGCGGCTGAAATCGTCCAGAAGGAAGGGATCCACTGCAACCTGACGCTCCTGTTCTCCATGCCCCAGGCAGTGGCCTGTGCCGAGGCAAATATCCAGCTCATCTCCCCCTTCGTGGGCCGCATCTACGACTGGTACAAGGCCGCGAACAAGCGCGACTACACGGGCGCCGAAGACCCCGGCGTGCAGTCTGTCACCACCATTTTCAACTACTACAAGCACTTCGGGCACACCACCGAAGTCATGGGAGCCAGCTTCCGAAATGTGTCCCAGATCGTGGAACTGGCCGGATGCGACCTGCTGACCATCTCCCCGGACCTGCTCGCCAAACTCGCCGCCTCCACCGATCCGATCGAGCTCAAGCTCGACGCGGTAAAGGCGAAGGCGACCCCGGTGAATCGTCTCCCCGTCGACGAGAAGTCCTTCCGCTTCCTCTTTAACGAAGACGCGATGGCGACCGAGAAGACCGCTGAAGGCATCCGCAAGTTCTCCGCCGATATCGTCAAGCTCGAGCAGGTTGTCTCCTCCCACCTCTAGGCGTAAGTGGAACCCCGGCGCGAGGCTCCCTTCCGCCGGCACCAGCTTTACCTGAAGGTCCAGTTCTTGCCGCAGCGCTCCCGCAGTGCTGCGGCAAAACTGTTTTCAGCCCCCGCACTTTTCTTCCCGACTCCCTCTGCACCCCACTCAAACAGGTGAAGCCCGACTCTTCTGAGCTCCCCCCCGAGGTCCGCGCCGCCCTGAGGGTCTACCGCGCCGCGCTGCCTCTGGTGACCGCAGTGCTGCTACCCGGGTACCTCGCCAGAATGGTGCGCCGTGGCAATTACAAGGAAGGGTTCTGGCAGCGACTCGGGCACTTCAGCAAAGACGCCGCCGCGCGCCTCCGCCCCCACCGCTGGACCTGGATCCGCTCCATCAGCGTCGGCGAAACCCTCGTCGCACTCAAACTGGCACGTGCACTCCACGCCGCAGACTCAAATTTGAGAATCGTCCTCTCGGTGACCACTTCCACCGGTTACGCGCTAGCCAGGGAGGCCGCCTCGGAGTGGCTCTTCCCCATGTACAACCCGCTCGACAACCGCTCCGCCATCGAGCGCGTTTTGAGCGCGCTCCGCCCGGAACGCCTCATCCTGATCGAGGGCGAAATCTGGCCGAACCTGGCCTCCGCCTGCCGCGAGCGCTGCATCCCCCTGCTTTTGGCCAACGCGCGCCTTTCCGCGCGTTCGGCCGCCGGGTTTGCCAAATGGCGCAAATGGACCGCTCCGTTTTTCGGTCTCCTTGACTGGGTGGGTCTTCCGGAAGCGCCGGACCGCGAACGCTGGATCGCCGTGGGCGCCTCGCCGGAAAGCCTGGAGGTGACCGGGAGCATCAAGTTCGACCAGGAGAGCGCAGCGAGCACCGCGCCCAACCGGAGTCTGGAGGAGCTGCTCCTCGCCACAGGGATGCCCGGAGGCACCCCGCTGCTGGTCGCCGGCAGCACCCATGACGGCGAAGAAGTCATCCTTGCAGGGCTCCTTGCTCGGTGGCGCATAGCCCACCCTTCCCTCCGGCTCATTCTTGCCCCGAGGCATGTGGAACGCGTCCCCGCACTCCTGCGCGAGCTGAAGCCCCTCGGCCTGCGAATCCTCAGGCGCACCGAACTGCCCGTGCAGGCCGAGTGGGACATCCTCCTTTTGGACACCACCGGAGAGCTCAAGGACTGGTACTCCCTCGCCAGCCTCGCGTTTGTCGGCAAGAGCCTCACATCCCACGGCGGGCAGAATCCGGTGGAGCCCGCCCTTGCGGGCAAGGCCGTCGTTTTTGGTCCCCACATGGAAAACTTCGAGTCGGTGGTCCGCCTTCTTCTGCAGGCCGACGGCGCCGTCCAGGTGGACGGTCCCGCCGAACTTGAAACGCAGATTGCCGCACTGCTCGGCGCGCCCGAACGCAGGCAGGCGCTCGGCCAAAACGCGATCCGCTCGCTCTCCGCCCACCAAGGCGCGACCCAGCGCACCGTGGCGGCAATTCTCAAATGTGAGAGTTTCGCGACCAAATCCACCCAGAAACAGTAAACCTCCGTTTAGGCTGTCAGGCGCTTCG
>CANJYI010000387.1 GCA_947478975.1 Chthoniobacteraceae bacterium | reverse complement strand
CGGCGGTGCGCACCAGGGTGTGGTTGGTACCGAGGGAAACCTCGGCGATGGTTTTTCCTGTCAGGAGGCCGTTCAGGTCGGAAACTGCTGTCGGGAGCCGCCGGTTTGTGGTGTCCCCCACCCCGAGCTGTCCATAGTCGTTGAGACCCCAGGTGTAGATCTGGTTGTCGTCGGTCACCGCGAGCGAATGAGACACGCCGGCTGCGAGCAATTTGACCGTTTTGCTGGTGAGCCCGACTGTAATTCTCGAAATTGAGGCAGGCACGGCGCGGCCCGCGGCCTGCCCCGAGCCAAACTGCCCCTCCTGGTTGGAGCCCCAGCCCACCAGCGAGCCACTTGCAGGCATCGCAACCTGTGCGAGCCCCCGGGCAGCCACCAGCGCCACAAAGCCCAGCAAAAGGGCAAAAAGAAGCCTGCCGCGCCCGTGGGGGTGGCTTGACTTTTCCTTTGTATGCAGACTCAACACAGCGCGGTGGGGTGGGGGGAGATAAAAGACGGCGCTAGGGAAAACCCCGTTGCGCAAACTGACACTATCCTAGAGCAACTAGGATGCCAGCCGGACAGAATGGTGCGCATTTTGTCGTGTGCACTGACGGAATCTCCCTGCGTCGACGCCCTCGCCGGATCGGATGCAACCTTGGCGCCGCGCCCCCGAGTTGCTCGTGATTCGCCCCTCGACGGGGCGCGCCGATTCCGTTTCAACAGTCTGATGCGCTTCCTCCCGCTCTGCTCCCTCCTGACCCTTGCCTCGTGCCCCCTTCTGACGGCACAGCCCCCGCAGCCGCCCTACGAAACGCGCGCCGAACACGACCCCAACGGCATCGGAAAGTTCTACATGGGCCGCGAAATCGCCCACGTCATGGGCCACCAAGCCTCCGGTTGGCTGGAGCGACCGGAACGGGAGACGGAGGAACGCACCGACCTGCTTGTGGACGCCATGCAGATCAAGCCCGGCGAAATCCTTGCCGACATTGGCGCGGGCTCCGGCTATTTCTCCTGGCGCATGGCGAAAGTAACAGGTCCGGGGGGGAAGGTTTTTGCGGTGGATATCCAGCAGGAAATGCTGGACCTGCTGCAGCGCAACATGGCCAGGCGCGAGGTCAAAAACGTGGTCTCGGCGCTTGGCACCACCAGCGACCCCAAACTCCCGCCCGCCAGCGTCGACACGATGCTCATGGTCGATGTGTACCACGAATTTGACCAACCTTTTGAAATGCTCAGCGCCATGGTCAAAGCGCTCAAAAAAGGAGGTCGCATCGTGCTGGTCGAGTTCCGGGCGGAGGATCCGGCGGTCAACATCAAGCGGGTGCACAAAATGAGCGAGGCACAGGCAAAAACCGAGTTTGAGCTCTTCCCCGAACTACGCTGGGAAAAGACCATCAGCGTCCTGCCGCAGCAGCACATCTTGATCTTCCGCAAGTCTTAGCGGCATGGGGAACGGGGAGTGATAGGCTTCAGATTCTCAGGCTTAATTGACTGTGAACCCGCCTTGGGAAGAACATTTCCCGCAAGAGTCCTATACAAAGTTCGCGCTGCGGCGTGAGACTTTTGCCACGCTCCACACACAGTCTTTCTTCTTCTACCCACATGCCCGCCCTTGATCCGCACCGCTTTTCCTGGACCAAACGCTCCGCCGCCACCACCGCCGAAGAGTGGTTCGACACCCTCGCCCACCTGGGCCCCATGCGGGTGATGATCACCCAAAACGTGGGCGCCGCACAGGCCCGCATCCAGGCCCACGGGCTCACCGAAGCTGAGGCGCACAGCCTTCTGCAGGCCCATGGCGGTTCCGTCGGGGAGGCCACCTGGCTGACCGCCGAACGTCCCCCACAGCGGGCGCCCATCAATGTCCGGGGGCGCTTTTCTGTGGTATCCACGGAGGCAGAGCTGGCCGAGATCCGCGAAAACGGCGGCACCGCCCTCTGGATTCCCGCGGCGCTCGCCTTTGGCACGGGCGAACACGCCACCACCGCAATGTGTCTGCGCCATCTGGCAGACATCTCCGCCCGGCACAAAAAGACGCCCTGGAGCTTTCTGGATTTGGGCACGGGCTCCGCCATTCTCGCCATGGCCGCGCAGGTCCTCGGCGCAGGCGAAATCCTTGGGACCGATTTTGACGCGCTTGCCCTCAAGACCGCCAAGGAAAACCTCACCAACAACGGACTCCGCGGCATCAAACTCGAATGCTCCGACGTCCTAAAATGGACCCCGACCCGCACTTGGGACGTGGTGGCAGCGAACCTGTTTAGCGGCGTGCTCATCGAGGCCGCCGGGACCATCGCCAAGGCGGTGGCCCCAACCGGAGAACTGCTCCTTTCAGGGGTCCTGCGCGAGCAGGAACAGGAGGTCCTTGCTGCCTTTGAATCCCGGCGCATGCGCGTCCAAAAAGTCGGCCGCAAAGGCAAGTGGATCAGCGCCAGACTCACTCAGGGCGGCAGCTAAAGGGAACGGACAGCGATCCGCAGATGAAAAAGATGTCCGCAGATGTTTTCCCTGCCTTCCAGTCCTTCCCCTCATCCATTCAATCTGCGGAATCTGCGGATAAAACTCTGAATGAGGGTTTTACGAACCTGCCTCCGGGAGTGTCTGCAACTTTCCGCGCCGGAGCCGCAGCGCGTTGCACACCACACTCACAGAGGACAAAGCCATGGCGGCGGAGGCCGCCAACGGCCCAGGCGCCCATCCGTCCCAGGCTTCGAGCAGGCCGGCAGCCAGAGGAATGGCCAGCACGTTGTAACCAAAGGCGAGAAACAAGTTCTGGCGGATGATGGACAGGGTCTTGCGCGACAAATCCATCGCAGTCAGCAGGAGCCGCAAATCGTCCCGGATCAGGGTGACATCCGAAGTCTGGCGGGCCACGGCCGTCCCGCCGCCCATGGCAATCCCCACGTCCGCCTGGGCGAGCGCGGGGGCGTCGTTCACGCCATCGCCCAGCATCGCAGTGACTCCGCCCGCCTGCAGTTCCTCAATGATCCGGCGTTTGCCGTCGGGTCGGATCCCAGCGTAGCACTTGAGAATCCCCGTTTTTGCGGCGATTGCCTCTGCGACAGCCTGTTGGTCCCCTGAGAGCAGCACCGACTCGACCCCGCGCTTCCTGAGCGCTGCGACCACTCCGGCAGCCTCGGGCCGAAGCCTGTCTTCGAGCCGGAACCAGCCGGAAAAAACTCCGTCGGCGGCGATCCAGACGCGTCCGTCCCGCGGGTCGGCGGGAAGCCCCACGCCCGCCTCCTCAAGCAGCTCGTAAGTGCCCACCAGCAGGTGCACTCCGTCCACCTCCGCCCGGAGGCCCCGCCCAGGGATGGCACTCACCGCG
>CANJYI010000386.1 GCA_947478975.1 Chthoniobacteraceae bacterium | reverse complement strand
GGTCGCCACCCTCGGCGTCACCATCTGGGCCGCCAAACGCAACACCGGCGCCTCCGCCTATTTCGCCGCCGGCCGCGGCATCACTGGCTGGCAAAACGGTCTCGCTGTCGCCGGCGACTACATGAGCGCTGCCAGCTTCCTTGGCATCTCGGGGATGATCGCCTTTTACGGATTTGACGGCTTCATGTACTCGGTGGGCTGGCTGGTGGCCTACCTCACGGTGCTGCTGATTGTAGCGGAACCCCTCCGCAACGCGGGCAAGTACACCATGGCCGACCTGCTGGCCTACCGCCTCACACCGCGCCCTGTGCGCGCCATGGCCTCCCTGAGCACCATCACCGTTTCCACCTTCTATATGGTCGCTCAGATGATCGGCGCGGGCGCCCTCGTCAAACTGCTGCTCAAGGACCTGCCCTGGATCACCACCGAAGCGGCCATCATCGGGGTGGGCGTTCTCATGGTCGTCTACGTTGTTTTCGGCGGGATGCTGGCCACCACCTGGGTGCAAATCATCAAGGCCATCCTTCTGATGACCGGCACCATTTTCCTGAGCGTGCTGGTCATGAAGCATTTCGGCTACAGCTTCACCAACTTCTTCGACGCCGTCTCCCACCTCACTTACACCGACCCCAAAACCCACATCGAGGTGACCCGAAACTTCTTGGATCCGGGCATGAAATTTGGAGACGCCGTCACCGGCGGCATGGGGAAGTGGAATCTCATTTCCCTTGGCATTGCGCTGCTCTTCGGCACCGCCGGACTGCCCCACATTCTGGTCAGGTTCTACACGGTGCCCGACGCCAAAACCGCCCGGGTCTCGGTGGTCTGGGCGATGGTCATCATCGGCACCTTTTACATCCTGACGACCTTTCTGGGATTTGGCGCCGCCACCATCCTCAAGCCGCACAACATTCCGACCGACAACATGTCCGCCCCGCAGCTGGCGGAGACCATCGGCGGCCCTCTGTTTTTCGCATTCATCAGCGCCGTGGCCTTCGCCACCATTCTCGCAGTGGTCGCAGGCCTGACCATAAGCGCGAGCGCCTCCTTCGCCCACGATTTCTATTCCAACGTGCTCCACCACGGGAGGGACACCGACCCCAACACAGAAGTGCGGGTTGCCCGCATCACGGCCTTCGTCGTGGGGGGCCTGTCGATCTTTCTGGCGATCAAGCTGCAGACCGTCAACGTGGCCTTTCTGGTGGGGCTGGCCTTCGCGGTGGCGGCCAGCGCGAATCTGCCGGTGATCGTGCTTTCTATTTTCTGGAAGCGCTTCAGCACCACAGGTGCCGTTGCGGGGCTGGGCGTGGGCCTGCTTGCCAGCATCCTTCTCATTGTCGTTGGGCCGAGTATCATGGGAATCGATCCGCCAGAGCTGGCAGCAGCCAAGCGGCATCTCATACAGATGAAGCCCTTCTTTCCGCTGGAAAACCCGGGGATCCTCAGCATTCCGATCGGTTTCCTCGCCGCGATCCTCGGCTCGCTTTTGAGGCCTGAGCCCGAAGCGGAGGCCAAGTTTGAGGAGCTTCAGGTACGCGCCCAGACGGGCTTGGGTGCCGAAAAAGCCACCGCCCATTAACAACATCGGCTCGGAGTGCCGCGCCAAACCGCCAGCCAGCTTCCCTCGGCTTAAAAGGCCGCTCAGAAACGAGACCGTTCGATGCACGCCGCCTCCCACCTCCCCGGTTAGGCGTGGCCGCTCACAGGCTGGGCTGGACACCAGAAACTCGCCCCGAGACACTCCGCACTTTTTTATGACCAACAACACTCTTCCCATGCGTTTTGCCAACCAAGTTGCAGTAGTCACGGGCGCCGGACGCGGCATCGGCCACGCCATCGCCCTGCAATTCGCCGCAGAGGGAGCGCGGGTTGCCGTGGTTTCTCGCAACGAAGCCAACGCAGTCCGCACCGCCGACGAAATCAACTCCAAGCACGCGGGCCTCGCCAAAGCCTATTCTGTGGACGTGGCGAATCACGCAGCGGTAGCCGCTCTGGCCGCCCAGATTTTGGGGGACTTCTCGAGGGTGGACATCCTGGTAAACAACGCCGGCGTCACCAGGGACAATTTGTCGCTGCGCCTTTCCGAAGAAGACTGGGACGTCGTCTTGGACACGAACCTCAAGGGCACCTTCAACTGCATCCAGGCCTTTGAGCGCTCGATGATCAAGCAGCGCTCAGGACGCATCGTAAACATCGGCTCCGTTGCGGGACTCGTGGGCAACGCTGGCCAGGCCAACTACGCTGCCTCCAAGGCGGGTCTTCTGGGACTTTCCAAAACAATCGCCCGCGAACTGGCCAGCCGCGGGATCACCTGCAACGTAGTCGCTCCGGGCTTTATCTCCACGGACATGACTGAAGTGCTGCCCGAAAAAATCAAAGACGCGGTCACAACCCAGATTCCTCTGGGCCGCTTCGGCAAGCCCGAGGACATCGCCGCAGCCGTCGCGTTTCTCGCCAGCGCGGAAGCCTCCTACATCACGGGGCAGTGCCTCACGGTGGACGGTGGCATGGTCATGTAAACTCACCGCTTATGGACCTCCTTCTCCTCCGGCACGCGGATGCCTTGGATTACGCCGCAAGCGACCGCGAACGCCCGCTCTCTTCCAAAGGCCTCCAGCAGGCCGCCTTGGTCGCGGAACTGCTGGCCACCTACCGGGTGCGTCCCACGCTCCTTTTGTGCAGCCCGGCCAGACGCACCCTGGAGACGGCGGACGCCGTGGCCGAGGCGCTCGCCCTCACCGTCACCCCCTGCGACTGGGCGCTCCCCGGCATGACGCCCGAAGAAGCGGTAGAGGGACTGGGCAGCCATCTGGCCGCCCCCTGCCTTCTGCTTGTGGGCCACCAACCCGATCTTGGCGACCTCGCCGCCAGCCTCCTAGGCCGCCCCAGCACCCAACATCTCAACTTCGAAAAAGCCTCCCTCGCCCACCTTTCGCTGCGCCCCGGCCAGCCTGCCGTTTTAGAAGCCTTCATCCCATGCAAACTACTGTGACTCCCCGGGTGCTGCGTACCCGCAATTTCGTCAAAGACGCCGTTTCCCTAATCCTCGAAACGGGGCGCGAGGCGATCGCCCGCTCCGGAATGTTCCGTCTGGGCCTGGCAGGCGGCGGCACGCCCCGCGCCGTTTACAAGGCCCTCGCCAACTGCGCCGACGACCTCCCGTGGGAATGCGTCCAGATCACCTTTGGCGACGAGCGCTGCGTTCCAGCTGACAACCCGGACAGCAATTTCCACATGGCTTTCGAGGCGCTCCTTTGCAGGGTTCCCCTGCCAGTGGGAAACGTCTTTCAGATCCAAGGCCACATCGATCCAAACGAGGC
>CANJYI010000385.1 GCA_947478975.1 Chthoniobacteraceae bacterium | reverse complement strand
CGGAGCGGACCGAACCGGTAGCGCCTGCCCTCCTCGATGGAGACAAGAACATCGGCGGCAGTGCCCTCAGGTGAGTAGGTGACTTCGGGATCCGAGGCAGAGGCCTCCAGATAGCCTTCGTTTTGATAGAAATCGACGATCCGGTTCGCTCCCATGCGCAGGTCGTCGAGTACGAAGGGAAGATGGGCTTCGCCTATTTTCAGGCGCTCCGCAGTCACGCTTGAAAGCAGGGAAAGCAGAGGAGCCGAGGGGATTCCCTTGTTTCCCGAAATGCCGCAAGAGTGCAGGTGGACGAGTTTTCCCTCGGTGAGGGTGAGGAGAAGTTCGTCCTGGCGGATTTCCCAGGCCACATCGGCGCCGGCGTAACCGTTTTGGTGATAAAAGACGGCGGTGTAATACGCCGCGTCGTCCGCGTTTGGGCGTGAAAGACCTTCCGAACGGATCTGGGCGAGTTGCTCGCTGATGGCATCCCGAAGTTTGCGTTCGGAGAAAAGGGTGTTGCCGACAAAGCGGACCCTGATGTTCTCCCCAAGCAGCTTTGGGCTGGCGGCTGGGGAGTCCTTCTTCCAGGGGTTCCACCACGAACCGTCGGCGGGCGCCGCCAGAATCGCTGTGGAAGCAGCGAGCAGGAGCAGCCATTGGGAGGTGCGCGGCGGCGAAGTGGGCGGTGGCATTTTAGCGGAAACGGAGCAGATAGCGGACTCTGCCTGCAAAGTCACCACCGGTGCCGACTTCACCGATCATAAAGAGGTTGTCCATGATCCTGTAGGTGAGGCGGGTTTCCTGTTGTCCGGTGCGGTTGTTAAGTGCGCCAAGGTCGAGACTGAAGCGGCGGAGCGCCGAAAAGCGCTCGCGGTCGCCCGAAGGCAGGACTTTGTCGGAAAATTCCTGAAAGAGGACAGCGGCGGCGCGGTTGGCGAAGGCCTGTGACTTTTCGCTCGAGTCGCCCGGAAGCGTGCCGGTGGCGATGAGGGTGAGCAGGTCGGGCTCGGGCTCCGGCGGTTCGCTGCTCGCGGAGATGTGCGGGGCGGTTGCCGGCCCGTGCAGGTAGAGGCGGATCCGGTGGTTGCGCACCTCTGTTTCTGCACTGATATCCACGTGCGGTTGGAATGGGTGGTCGCGGGTGTACCAAATGCGGCCCCTAGAAAGTTCGATGCGTGCAAAAGGAAGCGAGGCGGTCAGGTCGCTGGAGCGGTAGGCTCCGTGGAGGGTGGGCGCCGCCCCGGTCCCCTCCAGCCGCATTTCAGCGTCCACGCTGCCGCGCAGGCGGTTGCCACGCAGCAAAACCGGGTCTCCCTGGGTGGTTCGCATGTCCACGTTGAAGCGCCAGTCCGAAAACGGGGCCTTCCGAAAAGTGAACCAGGGTTTTCCCACGGTGCGCGTTTCCTTGGGAATCTCCATGCGCAGTGCGTTGAGCGGAAGTACCTCGATGTCCCGCTGGACGCGGCTCTTGGTGGGGGAAACGGCGCCGCTGATTTCCGCGTGCTTGAAAGGCCCTTTGAGAAAAAGGTCCCCATTGAGGCGGAGTGCGAGCTTGGAGTTACGCACCACGAGGACTTCGTGGGCTTTGGCTTTGAAATCGAGGGTGGGATTGCCCGCGGTGGCAAAGGAGGCGGCGCCCTGAATCTCCAGACCCCCGCCGCCGAGGTCAGCTTTGAGGCGGGTGAGGCGGAGCTCTTTTTCTGAGAAGTCCGCCGCCAAAGTCAGGTCGGCGATGGCGGGCAGGCGGTCGCTTGCAAAGTGGAGGAGCGGGCAGTCTATTTTAAGGGACCCGTAACAAGCCGGCTTCTGGATGGGGCCCTTGAGCTTGATGTCGAGGGAGGCAGAGCCGCTGATTTTGCGCAGCCCTGACCAGAGATTGGGCAAAGGGGCGAGGGCGAGATTGCTGGCTTGGAGGCTCGCCTGAAGCGGGAGGTTCTGAAACGCGACCTTGCCCGAAAAGAGGTCAGCTAATGGCACAGGGAGGGTGGCGCTCAGACGGATGGGAGCCTGCAAAGGGCTGGCCACCGTGGCCGTGGCGTTGAGCGTGCCTTGGGCGTACTGGCCTTCCAGTGCGAGGTTGGAACCGCCAAATTTGGGGGCTTCCGCGGCACGCAGGCCGGTCGCCGTGCAGCGCAGCGTGGCGGTGGGATCGGCTGGATTTCCCGCGAGGGTCAGGGCGAACTGGACTGATCCGAGCAAAGGAGAGGGCGCTCCGTTTACCGAAAGCAGCGTGGCCAGATCCAGTTTATCTGCCCGCAGTTGGCCCGAAATTTGGGTGTCGTCCACCCAGTGCACCCCCTGCTGATCGTAGGTGAGGGGAAGAACGAACTCTCCTGCAAGGGCGGGGTGGCCCCATTGTTCGAGGGCGATTTGGGAGCAACGCAGCGCACCCGGGCGCCAGTCGATTTGAGCGGAAAACTTCGTGGCCTTGGTGGTGAGCCGGAGCGGCGCCACCGCGAGCGCGTCGGGCACGTAGCGCCCACTGCATTCGAGGAGCTCCAACTTCATCTGCTCCCATTGCGCCTGTTTGATTCGCATGCTCCACTCGCCGGTGCCTGACTTGCTTGCCAGAGAACCGGTTCCCGCCCAACGGGCCTCGAGGCTTCCGCTCACCTTGGTTTTGGCCCAGCCGAGTTGTTCGAGCAGAGGCGAAATCCGCTCCAAATTCGGGAGCCTTGCCTCTGCCTTCAAGTCGTAGGCGCGCTCCGTGCGCAGATTCCCAGTTCCGGAAGCGCGGACCGATTCGGAGGTGCTCCACTCCAGCGCGGCCTCGCTCAGCTCGAGCTCACCCTCCTTGAGCGAGGCTTCCGCACGAAACTTGCCCAGACTGAAAGCGCCCCAGGAGAGCGCGCGTCCCGACGCGTTGAACCGGCCCGCAGGCTGGCCCTTTTCCTGCGTGCCCACCCAAACCGCCTCCAACGCTCCTCCCGTCGCGTGGCCCAGAATCCGCATTCGGGCCAGAGACAGGTCCCTGGCGTTTAATTGAAGGGAGCCGCTGAGAGGATTGGCCCCGGACACCATTAGAACCGAGATTTCCCCGGCGAGCACGTTTGCCGCATCCTTGAGGATGATGTTCCATAACCGTGCCGTGCCTGCTTGGAGCGTCAACGCACCGGCTCCCTCCTCGAGAGCCACGGACACCGCGCTGTTGGTGTACTCCGGGCGGGTCAATGAAATCACGGCATTGCCGGCCATGTTTTCGGGGTTTCGCAGCCCCTGAATTGGCGCGGCAAAGGAGCCTTCGAGGGCGCAATGTGCCGCCTTGAACGAGCCCGCCTGCACTGCATCTCCACGAAGTTTAAGGTCTACTTGGAGTCCTCCCCGGGACAGTTTTGCCTT
>CANJYI010000384.1 GCA_947478975.1 Chthoniobacteraceae bacterium | reverse complement strand
TGTGCGACCGGCTGGTCTCGCTTTTCGTGCCGGACGAGGCGGGGTACCGGCCCTGCTTTGGCGCGGCCAAACGCTACAGCGACGTGGACGACTGGAAGGGGCTGCTTTTGTTCCACGAATATTTCCACGCGGAAACGGGTGAAGGCATCGGCGCCTCGCACCAAACAGGCTGGACCTCGCTGATTGTCAGCCTCGTGCGGGACCGCCGCGAATCCCTCCTGCGGGGAGCGCAATCCGGAGACCCCCCGCCACCGACCGAAGCCAGGGCGCATTGACGACCAATCAACCCTGTAAATACGTCTCCCAGAATTACATCCGCAGATTTCGCAGATTAAACAGATTAAAGAAAAACACAGAAAAATCTGCGGGGCTCTGCGTCGTCTGCGGATCACTCCGCCTTCGCTGAGGAGTCAGTGAAAATTGACCCGCCGGGGACGTGGCCCAAGGTGAGGTTGAGGGATGCGCCGCGCCTTTGGGGCGCAGTTCTCGGGGCCCGGCTTAAACCAGCGCAAACTCGCCCACCTTGCGGAACTTTGCGTAGCGGGCGTCCAACATCTCCTCGGTGGGCACCGTCACCAACGCGTCCAACTGGCGGATGATCGCATTGCGCAGATTCAGGACCGCCGCAGACTGGTCTTGGTGCGCGCCCCCCATCGGCTCGGGAACGACGCCGTCCACCAGCCCCAGTTCCTGGAGGTCGCTGCCGGTCAACTTGAGAGCCGCAGCCGCCTCGGGAGCATGCTTGCGGTGCTTCCACAAAATGGCGGCACAGCCCTCGGGACTGATCACCGAATAGTAGGCGTTCTCCAGCATCAGCACCCGGTCAGCCACGCCGATGCCCAGGGCGCCGCCGGAGCCGCCTTCGCCAATGACCACGGCCACCGTCGGGGTGCGCAGGGTCATCATCTCCCGCAGGTTCAGGGCGATGGCCTCTGAGATATGGCGTTCCTCGGCCCCCACCCCGGGATAGGCGCCGGGGGTGTCGATGAGCGAAACAAAGGGGAGCCGGAACTTTTCGGCCAGCCGCATCAGACGCAACGCCTTCCGGTAGCCTTCGGGGTGTGCACTGCCGAAGTTACGCCTCAAGTTCTCCTTGGTATCCCGCCCCTTCTGGTGGCCGATGACCACGCACCGGTGGCGGCCGATCGTGGCAAAGCCGCCCGGCATGGCGGCGTCATCGCTGAAAAGACGGTCCCCGTGCAGCTCCAGAAAGTTCCCGAAGGAAAGCTGCATATAGTCGAGGGCGAAAGGGCGGGCGGGGTGGCGGGCGATTTGGACACGCTGCCAGGCGGTCAGGTTTGAGTAGGTTTCGAGCCGGGTCTGCTCGAGCTTTTCCTCCATCCGGCGCACTTCGGCTTCGAGGTTAATATCGCTCGCGGCGGAGCTGTTCCGGAGGTCGGCCAGTTTGGCCTCCAATTCCAGGACCGGTTTTTCAAACTCGAGTGGCTGCAGTTTCATGAGGTGGTCAGCGGATGGTGACAGCATCGCCCTTGCGGAGCAATGCGGACAGCACGCGCACTGCTTCGGTATCCAGGCCGTAGCCGGAGGGGGGCTTGGGGGAGCCGGGGCTGCCGTCGGCGGCGTTATCGAACAGGGTGTGTCCGGCCGGCTGGAAAACGATCCACTTGCTCGCCTCGCGGTAGCCTTTCTCGCCAAAACTGAGCCGCTGCCCCTCTTTCCAGGAGGGTTTGTCCTGCACCTTCACGCTCAGCGGCGGAGCCACGCCCTTTTTGGGAGGGCCGACCCGCGCGTTGCCCAGGGTTCCCAGAATGGGGAACTGGCAGAAAAAACTACGCTCCCGCAGCACGACGACCTTGGCTGCAACACGGTCGATGGTGACTGAAAAGTTGGCTTCGGTATGGAAAATGCGTTGGCCCACACGCAGGTTCACCGTGTCGAGTTGGTTGATCTCCAGGAGCAACTCCGGGGAGGTTTTGAGCCGGTGCGCCAGTTTGTTGAGCACGTCGCCGGACTTTACCGTGTAGGCGAGCTTGTCGGGCGAGGCGCGGGGGGAAAGCAGCAGCGCGCTCTGAATCGCCCCCAAACGGTATCTGGCTTCCTCCGCCTTGGAGGAGTCCGGGTACGCGTCGAGGAAGTCGCCGTACGAACGGCGGGCTGCCAGGGGGTCGCCGGCCGCCTCCATTTGGAGGCACTTTTGGTACTCGGCCAGCGTCGGATCCTGCAACGCGGGGAGCGGCCGTGCAGGCGAGTTCTTCTCCTCCTGCAGCTGCAGGTCCGGATGGATGTAGAGCTGATAGGTGTAAAAGCCGCCGCCGCCGAACACGGCTACAGCCAGCAGCAGGATAAACAGGCCTTTGAGAAATCCGATCACAGCCGCCTCAGGGACAGGTTACAGGACAATTGAAGGAGCGGGATCCCGGCAGCGCTAGAGCAGGCCGCGTCTTCGGAACTCTCCCATGTTGGAGCCGGAGGATTCCTGGATCAGATCCGAGGCGAACTTGAGCAGGCTGATCTCCCAGCCTTCGTCAATCCCCTGGATGATGGCGCTGAGGGGGTCCTCGGAGTAGTCAATCTGGTCCTTGATCCGCTGGATGACCTCCTCCACCGGACTGTGCACGATGGACTCGGTCACGTCGGTCTTGCGAAATTGGAAACCGTACTTGAGGACGGCCAGGTGACCGGCGTTGCGCTGCAGCCAGTCCATGTACTGCTCGGCCCGCTCGCCGAACCCGTCCAAAAGCAGCCGCTGCAGATGCCCCGGCGCAATGATCTGCGGCTTGTCGGCGTGCAACCGTCCGTCGCGGACCCGGACGGCGTTCACCTCGTCCATCAACTCGGTGACCAGGTAAAATCTGAAGCTCGTCGAGCCGAATGTCTCAATGCGCCTTTCCGGTGCAAGGATCACCTCCGTGTTTTCGAGCACGTATTGGAAGGATGCCGCATCAAGCATGGACATTGGTTCAATGTAGGCCCTCACGCCGGAATGGCAAACTGGAACCCTCGAAAGCGCCGGGCCCCGTTTTTGGGGTGTCCGCTGACTCTGCATGGAACGGGTGGTTAGCCGCAGATGACGCAGAATTCCGCAGATGTTTTTTAGGTTTTATTTTCATCTGCTAAATCCATTACATGTGCGGATGTCTCTCTTGATAAGTGGCTTTTGACTTTCTTCAGGAGGGCCTACGGAGTGGACAGGCGGTTTTCAGGTCGAGAGACATTCAATCCTCTTGGGGTTTTCCGAGGTGTCGTCCCCCGCTTCCCTCAACCCCTCACCCGCTGAAAACGGCGGGGAACCCCTTTTTTCTCGTACCCTTCCGCCCCCGGACGACTCTTTACCTCATGGTTACCCCGCAACAAATGCAGGCCCT
>CANJYI010000383.1 GCA_947478975.1 Chthoniobacteraceae bacterium | reverse complement strand
TCCGACCGAGGAAAAGCGCATCCGCGCCGGTCGCCAGGTGGAGGCCAACCTCAACGACCTCACCGACGCCTCCTCCCGTCCGACCCAGCCCTACGTGGAAATGAGCTTCGGCATGGGCAAGGACGGCTTTCCCGCCATCTCGATGACCCAGCACGCCGCCAACAAGTACTGTGAATGGCTCAGCGCCAAGACCGGCCACTTCTACCGCCTGCCCACCGAGGCCGAATGGGAGTACGCAGCCCGCGCAGGGACCTCAACCGCCTACTTCTGGGGTGACGACTCCGCCGCCGCTGGCGACTACTGCTGGTTTGCCGACAACAGCGATGGCAAGTACCAGAAGGTTGGCCGCAAAAAGCCAAACCCCTGGGGACTGCACGACATTCTCGGCAACGTCATGGAATGGACCCTCGACCAGTATTCCCCCACCGCCTACGCCAGCGGGGACGCCAAAAGCCCTTGGGTCAAGGCAACCAAACCCTACCCCCACGTTGCCCGCGGCGGGGCCTGGGACGATGATTCCGCAGAAAAACTCCGCGTCGCCCACAGGCGCTTCTCCGATCCGGACTGGAAAATCCAGGATCCGCAGTTTCCAAAGAGCATCTGGTACCACACGGATGCACAGTTCCTAGGCTTCCGCGTCGTGCGGCCGCTTGAGACTCCGGCGCCTCAGGACCTCCAGAAGTACTGGAACAGCGGCGTGGAAAAGGAGTAACGGCGGCTTCGCCCCAGCGAAGAAACGCCTCGCCGAGCACGGCGCCGCGGTCCCCGCAAAGGACTGCGGCGCTGTTTTTTTTGCCGGCAGCCCAAGCCCCAATCGCAGTGCGCCGCTCGTAATCGGCTTGGAAACTCGGGCCTTTGAACTACATTCCAGCCAACTGCCCCAACGACCGCCTCCATGAAACCGACCCCGTCGACCCCGTCTTCCTCCCGCCCCGGCCAGCGCCCTTCCTTCCTCGCCGGAAGCCTTCAGCTTCTCCACACCGCCGCCGCCTGCGCCACCGTCGGGCTGGTTTTCTGCGCCACCCCAGCCCTGCGGGCCGAGGATTCGCCGGTCATCACCGTCACCAAAAGCGACAAAATCAGCGTCGGCTTGAACGGCATCGGAGGAGCCGACGGCGCGACCATCGCACAAATTCTGCAAAAGGACCTCCAGATGTCTGGCGCCCTTTCCGTGGGCGCCCCCAACACGGGCAGTTTTCAAATCAGCGGCACCTCCTCGGGTTCCTCCCTGCGCGGTGTGGTTTCCGAGCGTGGCGCCCGCACCGTGCTGGAGCGCTCCTACTCGGGCAACGCCCGCGCACAGGCCCACGCCTTCGCCAACGACATCATCGAGGCGCTCACCGGCTCCAAGGGCATCGCGGGTTCGCGCATCGCCTTTGTCGCGACCCGCTCGGGCCACAAGGAGGTCTACACCATCGACGCCGACGGCTCCAACACCGTCCAGCAAACCAACGACGGCCGCCTGAGCGTCTCCCCGCGCCTCTCCGCCGACGGCAGGCGCCTCGCCTACACCGGCTACCAGAGCGGGTACGCCGATGTGTACGAAATCGACCTCGGCTCGGGTTCCCGCCGCCGCATCATGAAGTATCCGGGCACCAACTCCGGTGCCGCCTATTCCCCTGATGGCAGCCGTTTTGCGGTCACCCTCAGCAAGGACGGCAATCCGGAGCTGTACGTGACCGATTCCGGCGGCAGCTCCGCGAGGCGGCTCACGATGACTTCCGGGGTAGAAAGCAGCCCGACCTGGTCGCCCGACGGCCGCGAGATCATCTACTCTTCGGACGCCGGCGGCAGCCCGATGCTTTACCGGATCTCCTCCTCTGGGGGCTCCCCGGCCCAGCTCCGGACAGGTCAGGCTTACAACACCGAGCCCAACTGGTCGCCCGACGGGCGGCGGGTCGCCTTCAATGTGCGCAGCGGCGGGAGTTTCAACGTGGCCGTCATTGAGTTTCCCTCGGGACAGGTGCGCATCCTCGGGGAAGGACAGAGCCCGGCCTGGGGACCCGACTCCCGGCACCTAGTCTACGGCCAGGGCGGTTCACTGGTGATGCTGGACATCATTACCCTCCAGCGCATCACGATCGCGTCGAATCTGGGCAAAATCTCCGAACCCACCTGGTCGCGCTAGGGCGCCTTCACAGGGAGCAGGCTTTCGCTAACTCCCTGTAGAACTGTTGGTTATCTGCAGATGACGCAGATTTTTACAGATGTTTTCCGTGGTTTTTTCTGATCTCTGAACTCTGTGGCATCTGCGGATGCTTCTCTGAGTAAAAGCGGTTTACAAGGAAGGTCCGTGGCGCGCGGGGCGCATACGATTCCCATGTATGCTGGCAAAAGTATTCTCGGCGGCGGTGCAGGGGGTGGACGGACTCGAGGTGGAAATCGAGGTCAACTCTGCGAGCGGTTTAATGGCCATCGTGATCGTGGGGCTTCCCGACACCGCAGTGCGGGAAAGCCGCGACCGGGTGACCACCGCCGTTTCCAACAGCATGCTCCACTGGCCCAAGGGCCGGACCACCATCAACCTCGCCCCTGCCGATGTGCGCAAAGAAGGGCCTTCCTTCGACCTGCCCATTGCCATCGGACTGGTCGGCGCCTGCGAGGACACCCCGCTGCCCGACCTTTCCCAGTACTGCATCGTCGGCGAACTGGCTCTCGACGGGGCGGTGCGTCCCGTCAAGGGCGCCCTCCCCATTGCCCTTGCAGCCAGAAGACAGGGCAGGCGTGTGCTCCTTCTGCCGGCGGCGAACGCTCCGGAGGCCGCTCTCATCGAGGGGCTCACCGTCTACGGGATGCGCACCCTCGGCGAGACCGTCCAGTTTCTGCGGGGCGAAATCTCGCTACAACCCGCTGTGCACAACGCGCGGGAGCTTCTCCAAAAAGCCACGGAACAGAGCCTTGGGGAGGATTTTTCAGACGTGCGCGGGCAGCTTCAGGCCAAGCGAGCCATTGAGGTGGCGGTGAGCGGTGGACACAACCTGCTGATGCTGGGGCCGCCGGGCTCCGGCAAATCGATGCTCGCAAAGCGGATTCCCTCCCTAATGCCGCCGATGCTGCTGGAGGAGGCGATTGAGACCACCAAGATCCACAGCACCTGCGGGCTACTGGTCGGAAAGCAGCCCGCCTTCGTGGCAACCCGCCCTTTCCGGGCGCCGCACCACAGCATCTCGGACGCGGGCCTGCTGGGCGGGTCAGCAAATCCAACCCCCGGCGAGGTCAGCCTGGCCCACAACGGCGTGCTGTTTTTGGACGAACTGCCGGAATTCAAACGTCCCACCCTCGAGGTCCTTCGCCAGCCACTTGAGGACGGCTGCGTCACCATCTCGCGCGCTGCCGGCAG
>CANJYI010000382.1 GCA_947478975.1 Chthoniobacteraceae bacterium | reverse complement strand
GCTCCGAAAGCCGCTGCTCCGAAGGCCGTTGCCCCGAAGGCCGTTGCCCCGAAGGCCGTTGCCCCGAAGGCCGTTGCCCCGAAGGCCGCTGCTCCGAAAGCCGCTGCTCCGAAGGCCGCTGCCCCGAAGGCCGTGAGTAAAGGGACGGCCGAAGCATCCAAAAAGAAGACAGAGACGGTGGACAAAAAAACCGTCTCTGAATCCACCAAAGCGAAAAAGCTGACACCAGAGCCTGTCAAAGCCCCCTCTGTGCCTGTGTCCATTCCGCGTCCTGTGGTGGTGAAGGTCAAGCTGGCCGATTTGACGGATCCCTTCTTGATTTTGCAGCGCGACAGAATTTTCCAGCTTAGGGATTCGATTCTCGAATCCATGCAAGGCGTGGCCAAAGACACACTCCGGTCACGGGCGGAAGGCAGCGAAGCAAGCGCCTTTGGGATGCACCAAGCCGACGCCGGTTCAGATGCCTACGACCGTGACTTCGCTCTTTCGCTGTTGAGCCAGGAACAGGACGCTCTTTACGAAATCGAGGAGGCGCTAAAGCGCATGGAACTCGGCGCGTATGGAGTCTGCGAGATGAGCGGCAAAAAGATTTCACACGCCCGCCTCGAAGCACTTCCCTTTGCCCGTTACACCGTCGAATGCCAGTCCGAGGTGGAGCGTCAGAAAAAGCTCCAAAAAGCGCGGATGCCGGTGACCTCACTGTTCGGACTTACCGACGAAGAGGGCGGCGAAGGCGACGACGAGGACCAAATCATCGACACAAAGGAGTAATCCCGGACGTTCGTACTTTACAAACCACCCCAAAAAAACAACCACTCATTCCCCGACCTTTTTCATATGGCACGCGACTTTATTATCCTCGAATGCACTGAGGCGAAAGCTGAAGGCAAACCCGTCTCCCGGTATATCTCCACTCGGAACAAGAAAAGCCCGAACACCCCGAACCGACTGGAGAAGGTGAAATACAATCCCTTCTTGCGCCGCCGCACGGTTCACCGCGAAACCCGGTAGAACCACACGAACTTTACTATTATATGCAGCCCAAAACTCCCGCCCGCCGCTCGGCATTCCGCAGAGCCAACCGTACAATGCCCCGTCGGCGCGTTGACATCGCACTTGACGCCATTGACTGGAAGAATCCGGATCTTCTCAAGAAGTTCGTGACCGAGAATGGAAAGATCCTCTCGCGTCGCTTGACCGGCATGCCCGCGCATTACCACCGCAAGATCACCCGCGAGATCAAGCGCTCCCGGCAGGCTCTGCTGATGCGTTAGTCTCAGGTAAGGGTGCGGGGAAATCTTCCCTGTACCTGCCACGCGAACGAGCGTGAACCACCGGCGCCAGGAAAACCCTTCCAGGCGCCGGTTTTCTTTTGCCTGCACCGTCTTCTTGCGGAGCTTACTGAAGTACGTTGCCGGTTGGGAAATCGTCCCTCCCGCACAGAAACTCGATAGGCTCGCCTCCCTAGCTTTCCCCAACTCTCCTCGATGAAGGTGGATGAACTCCAATCCGAGCAGCTCCGACTCTGCTTTGAAAACGCGCCGGTTGGGATTGGGTTTCTCAATCTCGACCTGCTGTTTCTTCAGGCGAATCCCTTTCTGGGAAGGATTCTGACTGGGGCAACCCACCCGATTACAGGGGGCACATTGGGCGATATCCTCGAGAGCCAGCTTTCCCCCGAATCCAGCAGGGAGATCCTGCGCATCTGCTCCAACACGATCCAGACAGGCAAGCCGCATGCATTGCACGGCTGGCCGGCAAGCATCGATACCAAGGGCCTTCCGCGGTTTGCCGACTGGGAAATCCGTCGCATCGAGACGTCCGAACAGGCTCCAATAGGGCTCCTTGTGACGGTATCGGACGTGACCCGCCAGAAGTATGTGGAGGAAAAGGTTCGTCTTCTGGCAAGTGTGCTCGAAACCACCCCGGACTGGGTGGCCGTTCTTTCGCCGGAGGGAAACGTGCTCTACCTCAACCGCTCCGCCAAAGTGGCGGCGGGACTCACGGACGCCGACCCCATCCACACGCTCCATTATTCCGACCTCCACCCGGAATGGGCCGCACAGCTGCTTCAGAAGGAGGGCTTTCCCGTGGCCCTCAAAGAAGGCATCTGGGAGGGGGCGACCGCCTTTCGCAGCGCCCAACACGGAGACATCCCTGTATCCCAGGTACTCTGCTCGCACACCAATCCTGCGGGAGAGGTCGAGTTTCTTTCTTCCATCCTGCGGGATATCACTGAAACCCACCAGTTTCAGGCGCAGCTTGCCAGCGCCCAGGAAAGTCTCGAGCAGCGGGTGGAGGAGCGCACTGCCGCCCTGGCTGAGGCCTCCGCCCTGATCCGGGACCGGGTCCACCAGCAGGCGGCGGTGGCAGAACTTGGAGAGCGGGCGCTCTCCGGCACGGAGATTCCAAAACTTCTCAGGGAGAGCACCCGCTCTATCGTGGAGATCTTGCGCGTGGATTTCTGTTCTCTGCGGGAGCTCAATGAGACGGGTGAATTTTTAGAGCTCCGGGCCTGCACCGGGACCCCGCAGGTGCTCGCCCAGCCGAGCCTGCCAGCCGGAAGCGCCTCTCCCTCGGGTTTCGCCATTGCATCCGGCGAGCCCATTATTTTTGAGGATCTGCGCGTCGAAAACCGCTTCGAGGTAAACCAGTGGCTGCGGGACTCCGGCTGCAGCAGCGGTGTGGCGGTGCCCATTTCCATCGGAGAAAAGCCCTTCGGCTCGCTGAGCGTTTTTACCGCAAGCCACCGGAATTTTACGGAGAACGACACCCACTTTCTCCAGTCCGTTGCCAACGTGATTGCGGCAGCAGTCCAGCGCCAGCGGACTGAATCGGGGATCCAAAGGGCCCTGGAGCAGGCCGAGACGGCCAACCGCGCAAAAAGCGCGTTTCTCTCGCGAATGAGCCACGAACTGCGCACCCCCCTCAACGCAATTTTGGGGTTCACTCAGCTGCTCAAGCTCGAGGAGCCCACCGCCTCGCAACTAGAAAGCCTCGGCCACGTCAGTCGCGCTGGCCACCACCTGCTTTCCCTCATCAATGAGGTGCTCGATATCTCCCATATCGAGACGGGCCGCCTGGCCCTCACCATCCAGCCCATTGAGCTAAACGATTTCCTCCACAACTGCATCGAGCTCATGCGCCCTCTGGCTGCGCGCAACAGTGTCGGCCTGCAGTTCATCCCGAGGACAAAGCCCACCTACGTCAAGGCGGACAGACAGAGGCTCAAACAGGTCGTCCTCAACTTCCTCTCCAACGCGATCAAATACAACAACGAGGGCGGCGAGGTGCTCATCAGCCTCCGAAGCGGCGTCGATACCGCCCGTTTTGAGGTGCGCGACACCGG
>CANJYI010000381.1 GCA_947478975.1 Chthoniobacteraceae bacterium | reverse complement strand
GGGCGACATCGGCTGGGTGAGCGTGCCTGTAAAACTGCCCCCCGCCCCGCATCTCAACAGCGAGGACCTTCTGGCAAAGCTGAAGGCTTCGCCCGCCCGGGGCTACATCTCCTACGCGGATCAACTGGCATGGCTGAGCCGCTGCGAGTCCGGGCGCTCGCTTGAAGTGACCTGCCTGCGGCTTGGAGACGCGCGGATGCTGCACCTTCCTGGCGAGCTTTTTGTCGAATACCAGCTGGCCGCAAAAGCGATGCGCCCCGACCTGCATGTGACCGTCGCGGCGTACGGAGACTACGGCCCAGGTTACATCGGCGTGGAGAAGGCCTACGCCGAGGGCGGCTACGAGACGGGGCCGAACGCGTCGAGCGTGGCCCCGGGGGTCGAGCCGATCCTGCTGGGAGCGATGAAAGAGGCGCTAAATGCGCCGTAGCATTGGATGCTGGGTGGCTTCGGTGCGTGGCTGGTTGTTAGGAGCGTAAGACGTGCTATTCTGTGGAGGATGAACCTGTGTGAAAGCCCCCGGAGCACCATCTGGATCGTTCTTTTTTCGTTCTTCGCATGCCTTGTCGGCCCGTTTGCCGCTTGGGGCCAGCAACCTTCGGCAGGCCTTCCTGAGTTTGAAAACGAGTTTTTCAACGATTTCTCGGGCTCGGTCTCGAATTCTCAAAAGATTGAAATAAGCCGGAACCTCCGGCTGGCGTCCGAGGCCAGCCAGATCCATGCGATGATTGTCGTGATCAAAAAGGTGCAGGACTATCCGAGCCTCCCCCAGGAGCTCCACGCGATGGCGCTGCAGCTCGCCCGGGACCGAAAGGTGGGAAGCCAGAAGACGCACCAGGGCCTTCTGGCGCTTTTTGCCCTGGAGGACCACAAGTTCACCGTCGCCCACTCCACCAATCTTTCCCCAAAACTTGCGGAGTCCATCCGTGACACTTTTAACGGACGGGTCCGGACAAGGCTGCGGGACGGGCAGACGGGGCAGGCGCTGGTTTTTGCTTCGGAAGATTTTGCGAGTCTGCTGCCCAAGGCGGGTGTCGCCCCCAAGGCGGGTGGGCCAAGCGTTAACGCCCCCGGCAACGCGGCACACCGCCCGGCCCTTGCTACCTCACACGACCAACCCAACCCCGAGCCAAAGAAGGAATCCGGCTTCGGCTGGGGCACGTGGATCGCTCTCATTTTGGGGGGTTACGTACTGGTCTCACTTCTGGGCCGTCTGTTCTCGGGGGGCGGCGGTGGTGGGGGTGGGCTTGGAGGCGGTGGGGGTGGCCCTGGATGGGGAGGTCTGCTCGGCGGATTGCTGGGAGGGGGGCTCCTGGGCTACTGGCTTGGAAACTCCTCTTCCAACGCCTCGGAACCCCACCACGACGGCGGCGGCGCTGGGGGATCGGCCGGCGGCTCAACCCCGGGCGGCGGCGCGGAGTCCTCCGATTCGAGCGGGTTTGACAGTTTTGGTGGGGGTGACTACGGCGGTGACAGCTCTGGAGGTGACAGCTCTGGGGGGGGCGGTTCGGACGGTGATTGGTAGAGGAGCGCGGGTTTGCGGTGTATGAATTGAAGCGCCCGGGCCCTCTCATGCGCGCCAAGCCGGGAGGGGACGGTGCCTTTGTAGCGGATGTCTCCCCCGTTCTAAACCGGGCAGTATCCGGCGGCTTCGGTGGAAAGGAATTGGACGCGGGCGCGGAGTCTGTTTCCATTCGCCCCACTCTATGAAAATCGTGCTCGCATACTCTGGAGGCCTCGACACCTCCGTCCTCCTCGCCTGGTTGAAGGAAACCTATCAGGCCGAAATTATTGCCTTCTGTGCCGACGTCGGCCAAGAGGAGGAGCTGGACGGACTCGAGGCCAAGGCGATCAGCACCGGGGCCAGCAAGATCCACATCGACAACCTCTGCGAAGAGTTTGCACAGGACTTCATCTTTCCGATGATCCAGGCCAACGCGATTTATGAAGGCCAGTACTTTTTGGGCACCTCCATCGCCCGTCCCCTCATTGCAAAGCGGATGGTGGAAATCGCCAGGGCCGAGAACGCCGACGCAGTCGCCCACGGGGCCACCGGCAAGGGCAATGACCAGGTCCGGTTTGAGCTCACCTCCGCAGCTCTGGCGCCTGAACTCGAGGTGATCGCCCCCTGGCGGCAGGACCGCTTCCGGGAACAGTTTCCCGGGCGTGCCGAGATGATCGCCTACTGCGAGGAGCGGCGCATTCCGGTGCAGGCGACCGCCAAAAAGCCGTATTCAATGGATCGCAACCTCCTGCACATCTCCTTCGAAGCAGGAATCTTGGAGGACCCGTGGTTTGACGCTTCGGCGCCCGAATCCGCCGGAATGTACGTCCTTTCCGTATCCCCGGAGCAGGCGCCCGACCGGATGGAAACGGTGGAACTGAGCTTTGAAAAGGGGCTTTGCACCGCGGTGGGGCATCCCGAGGTTGGGACGCTTCTTTCTGAGATGGGCTACACGGGTGCCCACCACCAAAATTCCGAGGGGCACGCCGTCCTGTCGCCCTACTGGATTATGAAGGTTCTCAACCGCCTAGGGGGCCGCAACGGCATCGGCCGCGTGGACATGGTGGAAAACCGCTTTGTCGGCATGAAATCCCGCGGCGTGTATGAGACCCCGGGCGGCGCGATCCTCCATTTCGCCCACCGGCAGGTTGAATCGCTCACGATGGACCGGGAAGTGATGCACCTGCGGGACGGTTTGATTCCGAAGTACGCCGGCCTTGTGTACAACGGTTTCTGGTTCAGTCCCGAGCGGGAGGCCCTGCAGGCGCTGGTTTCGGAAAGCCAGAAGAACGTGACGGGCACCGTCCGCCTCAAGCTCTACAAGGGCAACGTGATCGCGGCCGGCCGCAAGTCGCCCGTGAGCCTCTACAACCCACACATTGCCACGATGGAGGCCGATCCCACCAAGGCCTACAACCAAAACGACGCCTCCGGCTTCATCGCCTTGAACGCCCTGCGACTCAAGGTGGCGGCCCGCGTGCACGCCGGGCGCGCCTAGAAAGCACCGGACCCCCGGCCCGCTATCCTGCTACCCTTGATTCCTCGCCCTTTTCCGCGAGTGAGGCGTCATGGAAAGCGGCGGATGGGCGGAAGCCATTTAGAGCCTCTATGAACATCTGATACCAGGTCTGTCATTTTTCTGGATAATCTGCGAAGGGATCCTTGAACGAATCGTCCCGGATTTCTCAGAGAACGTGCGCGGGCCTGCTCAAAGTAAGCCTTGTCGAAGACGACAATTTCACCGGGGGCAATACCCGCACAGACCTCGCGTGCCCGCCTGTTGTCGTGATGGGCAGCGGTGTCCACAACGGCAAAGGAGGGAAGAAAGCTGTGCAGGTCGAGCCGCAGGTGGCTTTTGGCGGCGGCCTT
>CANJYI010000380.1 GCA_947478975.1 Chthoniobacteraceae bacterium | reverse complement strand
GGCCGGTCCCAGACCAACCCGTCCCGCGACTCCGCATACAACAGGTACCAGCCGACCCCGTGCACCCTCGAGGGCGCGTCCATTTTGGCAATGCTCTCCTCGTCGGCGAGCACGTCCTTGTACCAAAGCCTCCAGAGCCCCGCCTGCGGATCCCAAATCACGTTCGGGTACACATTGTTGGTGGCGTTTTCCCAGGGCTTGTCTGGCACCAGCAGCGGGTTCTTCGGGTGCTTCAAGGGCGTGCCTACGTGCAGCTTCGCATTCTCCACACGCTCGACCACCCTGCGGTCCAGCAGCATTAGATGCGCTGGATCGGAAACACTCGTTTTGGGAGCAGCCGTCCATGCCTTGGGCGGAGCCGCGGCAAAGCCAAGCCACAAAAAGACCGCCCAGAGGGTGCCGGCGGAAATGGGGTGTCGGGGTGGTTTCATTTGTCCTGAAGCAGGTTGGCTCCGATAAGGTTCGCCGAGCCGCCGACAACGGCGATCCCGGGAGCCGTGCTGCGCACAGCGAGGGGACGGTCGTCCCGAACCAGGTTGCCGTTGACCACCGAGTCGGTGACATTCCGGAGCAGCAGACCGCTGCCGTCGCTGTCGAGGATGCTGTTGCTGTTAAACAGGATTCTCCGTGAATCCAGGATCTGCACCGCCGCGGCCTCCCGGAGGACTCCGGAAATGACGTTGCCCGTGAGACTCACCTCGGAGCAGTTGCGGAGCAGGATGCCGTTGTGTTCGGCGCCCTGAAAACCGTTGACCGCGTAGCGTGGATTGCGGTCGAAGTTGTTTCCTGAAACGACGATGCGTGAGGACTTTTCCACGCTCAAATCGTGCTCAAAACCCTCCCAGAAGGTGTTTCCTGTCACCGTCACCCCGCGGGCGTTTTGGATTTCAATGTTCACCTGCACGTCGCTGAACACATTGTTGCCGATGGTTACATGCCCCTCGCTGGTCGTGCCTTCACCGGTGCGGCGGGCCAGGCCCTCGTCCGAACCGGCGCCCGTGATCCGGATGTTTGCGGAGCCCGGGGCCTTGTTGGTGTGTTGGATGGTGCACCCCGTGATGGCCACTTCTGCGATGGAGCCGCCAGTGGAATCCAGCCACACATTCGCCGTCGGCGGTCCGTCGGCGGCGTGGTTGCCCTCGATGTCGCACGCGCCGATCTGGAGGTTCCGCACGTTCCCTCCCCGGCTCACCACGCCACCGCCGCCGTTGTAGCTGATGTGGCAGTTGGTGATGTTGGACTGGTGGAGGTTCACCGCGTCGTAAAAAACGCCAATGCCCGTGTTGTGGTAGAAGTGGCAGTCGGCCAGCACCACGTTCCGGTTGCGGCGGACCAGGTGCACGGCGTGGCGGGCCTCGCGGACCACCACCCTGCTGACGGTGAGCTGCATGGTGCCGTTGGCCTCGATTCCATCGGCCTCCGGATGGCGCCCCACGATTTCAACCCCCGCAACCATCGGGGTACGTTCCCTTTCCCAAACCGCTGAGTTAACCGTGCTAGGAGCTGCCGTCCCGCCGTGGCTGCCGACAAACCGGAGTGCCGGGCCGGGGCCTTCCATCAGCAGGCTGGCGGTGCCGTCTCCGCTGACGCTGGAAACGCCGGTTTTTGTCAGATCAAACTCCAGGGGTTTTGTGAGCCGGTAGGTTCCCTTTGGAAAATACAGGTCTCCCACGCCGGCGCTGATCGCCTTTTGAAGGACGGCGGTGTCGTCTTTGACACCATCTCCGGCGGCGCCAAGGGAACGCACATTGGTCTGGGCGGAGCTGTGGGCCGATAGGAAAAGAAGCAGCAACAGGGCGGTGGCTTTCATAGAGGGGGGGACTTTGTGCAGCGTGAGGCGTCGGTCGCGCCTATCCTTTGCGAATCGGCAACAGCAGCCGCGAGGGGTGCTCCTTCTCGTGCAGAATCGTGTGGGTGCCCGCCTTGGTCTCCTTCAACCAGTCCCGGGTCTGCGGGCCGCCGGTCTGGGAGTTGGGTTCGTAAAGTGGGGCGCCTGTGCTCGTGATGACGACCCTCAGGCGGTGCCCCTGGTTGAGCACCAGGCTCGTCCAGCCGATGTGCCACCGCAGCCGGGCCGGCACTCCCGGCGCCAGTAGAACCTGCCGGTCAAAGCCCTCGCGGTATCTGGCGCGGAGGGGGTAGTCCATCAGGAGCATGCTGCGTCCGTCCGGATAAACGTCGGACACCCGGAGGATGAAGTCCGTGTCGGAGACGGTTGAACGCACCCAGACCTCCGCCTCAATTTCGCCGGTAATCTCCAAGGGCGAGGACAACGGTTCAGTGCTCCACACACGCACTTCCGCCTGCTCTTCCAGCGGTCGGGAATCCTGGGCGCCGGGAAAGCCGCGTCCCGGAATGCTCATGGGCTTGAGGGGGTCACAAAAGTAGGAGGTGCCGCTGGAGGCCGCGGTCGGTGCGACCCGTGCGAGGAGACCGTCTTCGGCCAGATAGAAACTCGCGGGAGTGGAAGCAGGCGGCCAGTCCGCCGCCTCACGCCACTGGTTGCCTGGCGCGTCCGGTTCGCCGGCCGCACCCATCACGTAGTAGCGGACGGCCGGCTCCTTTTCCACGCCATTGGCCGCGCCCTTGAGCCAGTGGTCAAACCAGCGGGTCATGTGGTCGAGCTCGGGCCAGGCGGCGTTGTCTGGGTAGACCAGCGCCCCCACCTTGGTACCCTTGTTGAGGCGGCCATGCAGCCACGGGCCGAGAAGCAACTGCTGGCGCCCGATGGAGTTCGGACCTCCCTGATGCTGGCGCCCGATGAAGCTTTGAACGCTTCCCTGCACCATAAAATCGTACCAACTGCCGATGGTAAAACACGGCACGTCCATCTGAGCAAAGTGCAACGAGCAGTCCTCATCCCTCCAATAGTCGTCATAGTTTGGATGGGCGTCCCATTCCTCCAGCAGTGCGGCGTTGTCCCCGGGATTGCGACTGTTGGCACCGAACTCGGCAAACCGTGCGGGGCGGGTCACCCCTCCAATCCGGTAGCCCTCCTGGAAAAGACTCAGGCCGGTATCCACCATGTATTGGGCGGCCAGGTGCGGGGGGCGGGTGACGGCCAGAAAATTCTGGGCAAAGCCTCCCTGCGAACTGCCAAAGCTGCCCACCTTGCCTGAACTCCACGGCTGCTGCGCAAGCCACTCGCAGGTGTCGTAGCCGTCCTTCTGCTCCCCCCAAGCCAACGCACGGTAGCCGACGTAACGCCCCTCGCTCTGTTGGGAACCGCGAAAATTCACCATTGCCACGACGTAGCCGCGGCGGGCCAGATCCGCCGAGTTCTTGCGGGACGCCGTACCGGTGAGCGGGGCATAGCGTTGCTCAAACAAGACGGGCCAGGGGCCCTCACCCTCTGGAAAATAAAGGTAGGCTGAAAGGGCGGTG
>CANJYI010000379.1 GCA_947478975.1 Chthoniobacteraceae bacterium | reverse complement strand
GAAATGCGGGACGGCCGGCGCGCCTACTTCCTCCGCGTGCTCAGGCACTCCGGCGAAGTCGAAACCCTTGTCGAGGTCAACCCCGGGGCCCGCAACTGGTACATCCCAGTGCGCGAAGGCGGCACGACCTACGTGGCCGAACTCGGCTACTTCAACCGCGGAAGCCTCTGGCAGTGCGTGGTGCGCTCCGGCGAAGCCAGCACGCCTGCGGATGTTGTCGCTGCCGAAGGCCATGAAGCCTTCGCCACGGTGCCGCAATCTCTGACCTTCGAACGGCTCCAGGAGCTGGTGCAGGAACACATGCAGGATGGGGAGACGCTGCTCCAAGCCATCGCCCGGATCACAGGCGAAGGACGGATCCAGCTCCACCGCGGCTCCGCCCCCTCCTGGACCGACGAACAGAAACGGCTCCTGGCGATGCTTTTGGGAGAATCCCTCATCAACGTGGTCGGCCTGGGTTCCGAGGAAATTGACCGCCTCCTGCGCAGGGCCCTTCAGGAGAAACTCCACAGCGAGTCCGCCAGCGGCCTTTCCGCCGGCCTGGGCGCGCTGCTGACGCCGACGACCTCGAGCCTGTTCAGTCCGCTGGGGGCAAGCTGGAGCGCTCAGCCTTTCGGAGTACCGCGCGAACGCGGGTTCTTCATGCACCTCAATGCGGAGGTGATTTTTTACGGAGGCACCCAACCGGACGCCCAGGTGACGGTCAACGGCGAGCCAGTCGCTCTCCAGGCCGACGGCTCGTTCCGCTTCCACTTCACGCTGCCGGACGGGGACTTCGAAATCCCGGTGGTGGCGCTTTCAGCCGACGGCTTGGAGGAGCGCTCCGCCACGCTGAGCTTCCGCCGCCAAACCCGTAGCATTGGAAGCGTGGGCGCCACCGCGCAGCCCAAGCACCTCGAGCCGCTGATGGGCAGGCGGCTTGCATAGGCCCGCTGTTTTCCATCATTCAACCCGCATTCAGGCGCAGCCCGAAAAGGCTTGCGCCTGAATTTTTTAGCGCTTCCGGAAGCGAGCGGCAAAGGAGCCGTCAACCCCGTCGCGAAAGGGCAGGCTGGTCCGAACCTCCTCGAGGGCAAGCTCCGGCAGTTCCCGGGCGATCTGCTCGACAACGGCGGCGTTCTCCTCGTTTTCCAGAGAGCAGGTGCTGTACACCAGAACGCCCCCCGCCTTGAGCAGCGGAACGGCGCGCCGCACCAGCGCGAACTGCTGCACGGGCATCCGCACAAAGTCCTCCTCCGTGAGACGCCAGCGCACATCGACCCGCCGCCGGATCACCCCCGTGTTGGAACAAGGCACGTCCAAAAGAATCCGGTCGAAGGGCGCCTCCAGCAAGGGGCTCCCCGCCTCAGGCTCGAGCAGAAAATCCACAAGGTGCACCCGCACCGAAATCGTACCCAGCCGCGCCACGTTTTCCTTGAGGCGCCGGATGCGCGAATCGTACAGGTCGCAGGCCACGACACGTCCGCGGCCGCCCATTTTCTGCGCCATGTAGGTGGCCTTGCCTCCGGGCGCGGCGCAGGCGTCGAGCACGCGTTCGCCCGGCTGCGGATCCAGCAGGTCGGGAGCGAGCAAAGTGCTCGGGTCCTGCACGTAACCCCATCCCGACTCGAGCCATTCCGCCGGGATCCGGCGCAGCTTCAACACGCCCCGGGCGGCTTCCTGAACAAACGCATCGGGCTGCAATTCCAGTAGCTTCTCCAGACTCGTCTTGAGGGTGTTCACCCGGAAAAAGTTTTCCGAAGGCGTGTTGTTGAGCCGGCAGAGTGCCTCGGCCGATTCCGCGCCAAACTGGGCCGTCCAGCGGTCCACGAGAAAATCCGGATGGGACTCGCGCACCGCGAGCGGCTGGCTGGCGAGCCGTTGGGAAAGATCCTCCTGCTCGCGAAGCGCACGGCGCAGCACGGCGTTGACCAATCCCCGGGTCGGGCCCGCCATCGACACCGTTTCGTTGACGGCGGCGTGCGCGGGAACGCGCAGGTGGAAAATCTGGTACAAACCCGCGCGCAACAGATTCCGCGTGCGCTCATCCAGGGCGCCCTCCCGCAACTGGGCGATGAGAAAATCCAACTGCCGCAGGTGGCGCAGCACGCCGTAGAAGAGTTCCGTCAGCAGCCCCCGGTCGGAGGGCTGGAGCGGGTGGCGCTCCAGCAGTCCGTGCAGGATTTCATCTGAAAAGGTGGTGCCCTTCTCCCATTCCATCAGCGCCCGCTGGCACAGTGTCCTCGCCCCTTTTTGCATAAAGATAACGGGGCTACATCAAGTTGGCCGCGACCTCGGCCATCGGGCTGCGCTCTCCCTTGAACAGGTTGACGTGCGCCATGAAGTCCTGCCCCTGAAGTCGGTTGCGCGTGTACACCAGGCCGTTGGTGTGCGCGTCCACGTAGGGATTGTCGATCTGGCCAAGGTCGCCGATCAGGATCATCTTGCTCCCCTTCCCCATGCGCGTGACCAGCGTCTTGGCCTCGTGCGGCGTGAGCTGCTGCGCCTCGTCGACGATAAAAATCGAGCGCGGAATCGAGCGCCCGCGAATATGGGTGATGGCCTCCACCTCGAGCACCCCGGACTGAAGCAGCGGCTCGTAGGGCTTCTGCTTGCTGGAGCTCTCGCCACCTCCCGAGTGCGGCTTACCCGCCACCTGCGTCGACTTGCGCGTGCTGGCCTTTCTTCCCTCGAACTGTTCGGGCTTCCGGGGGCGCGCCAAGAGGTATTCCAGCGCGTCGTAGGAAGGCTGCAACCAGGGCTGCATTTTCTCCTCGATGCGCCCGGGCAGAAACCCGATGTCCTTGCCCGTCGGCATGATGACGCGGGTGATGAGCATCTTCTCGTACTCACCCTGCTGCACCTGGTCGAGCGCGGCTCCGACCGCCAGCAACGTCTTGCCCGTGCCAGCCTTCCCGTAGACCGTCACGAGACTAATGTCGGGATCGTACAATGCGTCGAGCAGGAAGCGCTGCCCCAGATTGAGCGCCTGGAGGCTGCGGCCGCCACGGATGTTGACGTGGTCGCGATGCAGCGCCTGAAACTGGCCGGAGCGATGGTAGCGCGCGGGCACCCCGCCCTTGGGGGCCTCCGGAGAGCTCAGCATCAGGTACTGGTTGTGGATGAATTTGCGGCCGCCGGTGTCGATCCGGGCGTGGCCTTCGCTGGCAAAAGCCTGCAACTGGGACTGCGGAACCTGCAGCGTCTCATAGTCTTCCGCCGCGCTGGCGTGCTGGGTCCGGCGGATGTCCTGGTCGTCCTCGACCCGGTCGGTGCGGTAGTCCTGGGCTTCCAAGCCGATGGCGCGCGCCTTGAGCTGGAGGTTCAAATCCTTGGTGACAAGGATCGTGGCAGCGGCATGTTGGTCGGCCAAATGGGCGGCGGTTGCCAGAATCCGGTTGTCCATCCGGGTCAGG
>CANJYI010000378.1 GCA_947478975.1 Chthoniobacteraceae bacterium | reverse complement strand
CAGGCTCCCGACCTTTCCGGTTGCGGCATCCACCTCGCGGACCCGCCCGTTCCAGGTGTCACCCACCAAAACCCTGCCCCCGCGCAGGACGGCAAGATTGTGCGGTCCGTTAAACTGGGCCTCCAATCCGGGCCCGCCGTCCCCGCTCAATCCCCCTTCAAGACGGCCCGCCACATGCGTGAGAGTGCCATCATCCGAGAGCTTCAAGAGGCGGTTTCCCGAGGCCATCTCCACGATCCAGGCGTTGCCCTTTTCGTCAAACTCGGTGCCGAAGGGCTCGCGCAAGGCCGCCTCCTTGGCGGGAGCCGGCAGTGCAGAGGCGCCGCCCCCGGCAAAGAGCACGATCTTGTCTGCGCAAACCTGCCCCGCAAAAAGCAGGAGCGCCGCAATGCCGACCCGGAAACTGCCGAGATGCTGAAGCTGCTTCATTTGTTTTTAAGAACGCGTATTTTGTGATTCTCACTGTCTCCAATGTAGACGGCCCCGTCTGCATCGGCGAAGACCCCGTGCACCCTGGAAAGTTTGCACTTCAACGCATCCCCGTCCGGTCCATCCCCGCGCTCGCCCGTGCCGGCGATTGTCTCGATGGTACCGGTGGTCATGTTGATCCGGCGCACCGCGTTGTTTTCTGTATCCGCAATCCAGACATTGCCGTCCTTGTCCACCGAGATGCCCTTTGGCCCGTGGAAAGTCGCATTCCGGGCCGGACCACCGTCGCCGCTGTAACCCTTCTCGCCTGTGCCGGCGATCACGTGAATCCGCTCGTTGAGCATGTCCAGCTTCAGCACCTGATTGCCGTCCCGGGTCACCACCCACAGGTTCCCCTCCCGATCCACGTCCAAAGCCCGGGGACCGCTCAGGGGCGTGCCCCGAATCGGCGCGCCATCCGGAGTCACTCCCATTGCGCCGGTTCCGGCAAAGCTCGTGATGACTCCCGAACCCATGTTGACCCGCCGAATCAGGTTGTTGCCGGTGTCGCAGACATACATGCAGGCGTCCCTGCCAAACTGAATGCTGTGCGGCTGTTTGAGGTAAGCCAGCTTGGCCGGACCGCCGTCCCCCCCGAACTTGGGCAGACCGGTGCCCGCCAGCGTGGTTATTTTTCCGCTCTTCATCTCCACCTTGCGAATGACGTGGTTGCCCATGTCCGCGATGTACAGGTCGCCAAAGGGGTCGAAACGAATTTCGTGGGGCATGTTGAGCGAGGCGCTCAAAGCGGGGCCCCCGTTGCCCAACAGTCCCCGCTTCCCGTCGCCGACAACCGTGGCCAGCGAGCCGTCCGTGAGCAGACGTCGCACGCGCTGACCGCCGTATTCCGTGAACCAAAGCGCGCCATCGGGGCCGCGCAACACTCCGAAGGGGTTGTCAATCTGGGCTTCCTTCGCAGGCCCGAAGTTGCCGGTGAACCCGGGGTTTCCATCACCAATGAGCGTCTGGGCGACCCAGGCGGCTTCGACGCGTACGGACGCGACTGCGACCGCAGCACACGTGGCGACGAGGGAGATGCGTCTCAGACGAGGGATCCAACCGGGCAATGTGTTGGAATTTCCGCCTGTGGCTTCGCCTGCTTTTTGAAGGGAGCGCTCCATATCGGGCTCCTTAAAGAGGTTCATACTTCCCGGGAACGGGAAGCGGGTAGACGCCGTCTGCATCCGGCAACACGGGCGGGGCGTCCTTCAGCGAAAGGATCGGCGCATGGAAGACTTTTTCCGACGCCAGCGTCTCGGCCCACTCCAGTTTGCGCCCGGAATAGCCGGCCTGTCGCCCCATGATCGCCGTCATGGTGCTCATCGCACCGCGCTCGGCTTCGTTGTAGGGCTTGTCCTGCACAATCGCCTCGAACAAGTCGTCGTGTTCCTTCTGATAAGGGTTCACCAACGGCTTCTCCACCTCGTACTTCCAGGCATTTGGCCCCGTGATCTCGAAGATCTTGCGGTCGTTGCGCATTTCCACCGATCCCAACGTTCCATGGGCGCACTCGGCCACGTTGTTGTAGCAGCCGGCTATCTGCCGGTTTTGGGCGAAAAGCCGCGAGCCGTCGGCATACTCGTACTCAATGGAAAAGTGGTCGTAGAGACAGCCCGCGTCCCGGCCGCGGCGCACTTCGGCTCCGCCCACTCCCATGGCGCTGACAGGATAGCTGCCCTTGATCCAGTTGATCACGTCGATGTTGTGCAACCCCATGTCCAGATGGATGTCGCCACACTGCCATGCGAAATAAAACTGGTTGTGGAGCTGGTACTCCAACTCGCTCCACTCCGGCTTACGCGCCACCATGGCCCGCGCCGTTCCCATGTTCCAGAAGGTGCGCGCGTACATGATCTGCCCCAGCGCACCGTCCTGCACCCGCTTGACCGTTTCGACATAGCCGGGCTTGTGCCGTCGCTGCAACCCCACGCCCACCTTCAAATTCTTCCGCTTTGCCTCAGCAGCAGCCGCCAGCACCCGCCGCACCCCGGGCGAATCCAAGGCCACGGGCTTCTCCATGAAAGCGTGTTTCCCCTGCCGCACCGCTTCCTCGAACATCATCGGCCGGAACGTGCAGGGCGTGGCGAGAATCACCACATCCGCCAGAGCAATCGCCTGCTTGTAAGCTTCAAATCCGAAAAAGAGCCGGTCCTCGGGCACATCCACCTTGTCAGGGTGCTGCATCTTGAGGTTCTGCAGCGCGTTCCTCGCTGTTTCGGGGAAAAGCTCGGCGATGGCCACCAACTTCAGGTTGGCGTCTGTGCGCAGCGCCTGGTTTGCCGCCCCTGAACCGCGACCACCACAACCCACAAGCGCCAATTTGAGGGGCCCTCCCCCGGAGGCGGCGTGTGCAAAACGGGAAGCCGGCAGCGAGGCAAGAACGGCACCCGCCGCCGCGGATTGCTCAAGAAAACTGCGGCGAGAAAACCCAGAGGGAGGCGCTGACGACAGAGACGGCTTGTTCATAGGGGATAAGGGGTCTTCCAAATTGAACCAAGCAGTCCCCCTACACAAGCCGGGAACGCTCCCTATGGCGTTGCTCCCCGGCCCTGCAAGAGCGTTTTCGTAAATCCAGAGTTTTGCGATCGCTCACAGACATTCGCTCCGGGTGGACTTAGGCCTGCAACAGGCGGGCAAGAGGGCATGTCCTTCTAATCTTCACAAACAGGTCCGCGATTGCCATTGACCCTTACCACTCAGCGCTTAGGTTCGCCCTGCCGTCCAAGCTGGGGTCCGCATGTTCCTCACCGAGCGCACTCACACGAGTGGAAAATCATCAGGGAACACGGGGACCAACGTGTCTGGACAGCGTCAACGCAGACCAACTCAACCACCTCTCCTATGTCCGAACACGAAAACGAACACGACCACGAACTCCTCGAAGAAGCCTACCACGCGCACCTCGAAGCAGCCCACCACTTCGAACTGGCCGCCAAGCACCACAAGCT
>CANJYI010000377.1 GCA_947478975.1 Chthoniobacteraceae bacterium | reverse complement strand
TCTTTGACCGTCAGCGTGTTTTTGCCAGCCACGCTCATTTCCAAGGCGGCGCCTGCGGCCGGGACGTCGAGTTTGACGGACCATTTGCCCTCAGCGTTCGCGGCGGTGGCGGCGGTTTTTGCACCGAGGGTGACCTGGATTTTTTCCTGTGGATCCGCCCAACCCCAGATGGTGGCCTTCTGTTCGGCCTGGAGGACCATGTGGTCGCCGATGATTTTGGGGAGGCGGACGTCTGCGAGGGCCGAGGGAGCCAGCGCGATGGAGCAGGCGAGGATGATGTGGCGGGGGTTGTTTTTCATGGGGGATGTCTGTTGAGAGAAATGAGCGAATCGCGGCAGGTTTCTTTGGTGGATGTGACTTTTATCTTTTGAGAAGCCCAAGGAAAACAGCTGAGAGCAGAAGGAGCGCGCCAAAAAGCCTGCGTGCCATGATGCGGTTTCCGACGGAGCGTTCGGTGTTGGAAAACCACGAACCCGCAAGCCAGACCAAGAGGACGCTCCAGACGCCCCGGGTGTTGTAGAGGATGTTGGTGAGGGTGACTTCGCGGAATTCTGCGATGCAGTAGGCGATGCCGGTGGCTTGGAGGGAGAGCAGGAGCCCGCCCCCCAGGTTCCATGCGACGGAACGGGCGGGCATTTGGGAGAGGGGGGCCTTGAAGAGGGGGATGAGTCCCAGTGAAAGCGTTCCAACGGTCGCAAACATGACTGGGGCAAAGCGGTTGAAGCCCCAGGCTGGGGCCCACTTCAACTGGCAGACGTCGGTTGTGGCATAGGCCAGAGCGGCGCTCAGGCCGAAGATGAGACTGGGCAGGACGCGTTGCCTGTTGGCGCGGAGTTCGCCCCCCAGAAGGGCGGTGGCGGCAACGGTGAGGAAGGCTGCAAGCCAGAGCTGCGGGGAAAGTTGGTCGCCCGCAAGCAGCACGGCGAGAAAGGCCACCAAAATCACCTTGGTCCCCATGATGGGCGTGGTGATGGAAATGTCCCCTTTGCTCAGGGCGAGAAACGTGAGGATCTGGCCGATGAAGAAGGTCGTTCCCGCTAGGACAGCGTGCCAGAAGTGGATCCACTCAAACGGAGCAGTGCTGGTGAACCACCAGGGCGCAAAGGTCAGCGCTGCGGTGCAGTTGACGAGAAAAGTGACCCGCCACGGACCCACGCCCCCCTCAGTGGCGCGTTTGAGCATGAGCGCGGCAAACGAGTAGCCCAGCGCAGAACAGAGGGGAAGGAGGGTGGCGGCGACTGGTCGCATGGAGGGAGTGCAGGGGGCGGAAGGCCCCTGTGCGAGGTCAGTGGCCGAAGAACTCCCGGATCTTCAAGATGACGTAGTTTTGTTCCTCGATGGTCAGTTCCGGGAAAATCGGGAGGGCAAGGGTTTCGAGTGACGCCTTCTCGGCTTCAGGGAAGTCCCCCGGCTTGTACCCCAGATGGCGGAAGCATTCCTGCAAATGAAGCGGAAGGGGGTAGTAGATCTCGCTGCCAATACCGGCCTCCGTGAGAAACGTACGGAGGCTGTCCCTCCTCGGTGCGCGCACGATGAACTGGTTGTAGATGTGGTGCTCGTTGGTGCCCATTCCTGCCCAGGGCTCTACCGGAAGTCCCAGCACCGCGTCCAAGCCGCACTTGTGAAACTCGCTTCTGTAGTGGGCCGCGCGCTGGCGGCGGCCTTCCCCCCAGGTGTCCAGATGGGGCAGTTTGATGTTGAGCACCGCCGCCTGGATGGCGTCCAAACGGAAGTTGCCGCCGACCGCACTGTGGAAGTAGCGCGGTTCCATGCCGTGGTTGCGGAGGCGGCGGATCTGCGCGGCAAGGTCAGCGTCGCGGCAGGTCACCATGCCGGCATCCCCGAACGCTCCCAGATTCTTGGTGGGATAGAAGGAATACCAGCCCGCCTCAGCGATGGCGCCCGCCGCACCTAGGGGGTGCCGCGCGCCGAGTGCCTGTGCCGCATCCTCCAGGATGGGGGCGCCGTAGCGGGCAGCCAGCGCGATGATGGGCTCCATATCGGCGCAGCAGCCAAACAGATGAATGGGGATGATGGCCTTGACCCGGTCGTTTTCGGCGAGCGCCTTGCCCAGGTCCTGCACCGAAAGGTTGTAGGTGAGGGGATCGATGTCCGCGAAGACCACCCGCGCCCCAAGGCGCTCCACGCATCCGGCCGTGGCGAAAAAAGTGTAGGGGGAGGTGATGACCACGTCCCCCGGGCCGATGCCGAGCGCCATGAGCAGGACGAGCTGGGCGTCCGTCCCCGAGGAGACTCCGATGGCGTGGCCGGCCCCCGTGTAAGCGGCAATGCCCGCCTCGATCTGTTCGACTTGGGGGCCGAGCACCAGGCACTGGGAGTCCGCAACCTGCTCGATGGCGGCAAGGATTTGGAACTTGAGGGGGCCGTACTGGCGTTTCAGGTCGAGAAGGGGTACACGCATGTCTGGACTGTGCATGGCAGCGCGGGGCGGCTCGGACAAACTAAAAACCGCCAACGCCGGCTGCGTCTGGCACTTTGGTGCGCGTGGACCGGTCTCCACGGTTTGCAGGACATGCGGTTGGTTTGGTGCCTTTTATCGGAGGGCTGCAAAGTTCCCGATGCTGGAGCGGGGAGCGGAATCCCAGCTTGAACCGCTACTTCTCCGTGGCCGGCCGCGGAGGTGACTCAGGCGCTGTTGCCGCGGCTGGGGGGGTGGGCTGCAGCGCCTCGCGTTTTTTACGCAGTTGCTCGAGTTTTTCCTGCAGCGCCTGCTCTTCGAGACGGAGCTTCTCCTTTTCTCTGTCTAGGACCTCTTCCGGCCCCTGCCCCGTCAGGTAGTGGAGCCCTTGCTTGAAGCTGGCCGACAGAACCCCCTCTTTGCGGAGGCCCGTCGAGATGGGTTTGAGCGTGTTCCTCCAAAGAAAGAACGCACTGATTGTCAGCAGCAGCAGGCCCGCAGTGACCTGAATGAATTTTTCTGAAGGTTTCCAGCTCATACCACCTCTCCCCTTGATGCGCGTAAGGGCAACGTAGATCCAAACCGCTTGTTGTCAAATCCACCGCAGGACGGATCCAGGCCGGGCTGCGCTGCACCTTCCCGCCTGCGGCCCGGACGGAGTCGCCGGCTTTTGGGATGCGTTTGGAGCCCCCCGGGAAGCATTTTTGGGCTGCTGGCCTAGAAGCCTGCCTTGGCCAGTTCTCTGTCCAGAAGCGGCTGGATCTTTTGAATGTCCTCTTCGGACGGTTTGTAGCCGGGGGTCGGAGGGACGAGATTGAAACGTCCGTACTGATCCAGATGCCACATGCCAGTCAGGCCGTCTGAAAAGGTGACCCTTCCGCTGATCATGGCTCCGGGGCGGGCGAGCGTGTCGGTGGTGACCTGCACCGTTCCGGTACCGGCGGGGGTGGCATCTTCTGCCCCTTCAGCGAGGATTGCCTCCGGCGCTGGGGCTCCCTCGGGTGCCGCCTCTTCC
>CANJYI010000376.1 GCA_947478975.1 Chthoniobacteraceae bacterium | reverse complement strand
TACTTTCCCAAGACGAGACCGGTTACAAAAACCTCATCAAGCTCGTCTCCATCGCCCACCTGGACGGCATGTACTACAAGCCGCGCATCGACAAGGAGCTCCTCTCCCAGTACGGCGCCGGTTTGATCGCCCTGAGCGGGTGCCTCAAGGGTGACATCAACCAGGCGATCCTCGCAGACGACGAGCCAAAGGCGTGGGAACTCGCTGCCCAATACCGCGACATGCTGGGGCGCGAAAACTTTTTCATCGAACTGCACGACCACGGCATCGAACAGCAGATCAAGGTCAACAAGGTGCTGCCGCGCATCGCCCGGGACCTCGGCCTCGGAATGGTGGGCGCCAACGACGTCCACTTTCTGGAGCGCTCCCAGCACGAGGCGCACGACGTCATGATCTGCATCGGGACCGCGTGCAATGTGGCCGACGAAAAGCGGATGCGTTACGTGCCGGAGCTCTATTTCAAGAGCCCCCAGGAGATGTCCGCGCTTTTCCGCGAATATCCGGAGGCGGTCAGCAACACCATGGTCATCGCGGACCGGTGCAACCTCAAAATCGAGTTCGGCAAGCCCAAGTACCCCGCCTACGAGCCGCCGCCGGGGATGGATCAAAACGAGTACCTGCGCGACATCTGCCAGAAGGGGCTGGGTGGACGCTACGGCGCGGCCGCGGACTCCGCGGAAATCCAGGAGCGGCTCGAGCGGGAGCTGGGGCTCTTGGAGAAGCAGGGCTTTGTAAACTACTTCCTGATCGTCTGGGACTTCATCAACTGGGCCAAGAGCAAGGGCATTCCGGTGGGGCCGGGGCGCGGTTCGGCCGCAGGGTCGATGGTGGCCTACCTAATGGGGATCACCGACATCGACCCCATCAAGTTCAAGCTGCTCTTTGAGCGGTTTTTGAACCCCGAACGGGTGAGCCCCCCAGACATCGACGTGGACTTCTGCCAGAGCCGCCGGGGCGAGGTCATCGAGTACGTGCGCATCAAGTACGGGGAGCGCGCCGTCGCGCAGATCGCCACCTTCGGCACGATGGGCGCCAAATCCGTGGTGCGCGACGTGGGCCGCGTCTTGGGCTGGGGGTACGGCGACGCCGACCGCATTGCGAAGATGATCCCCAACGAGCTGGGAATCACGCTTGCCGGGGAGGACAAAAAGAACAAGGCCACCGGCGAAATCGAGCACACCGACGGCGCCATCGACAAAAACCCCGAGCTGAAGGCCGCCGTCGACAACGAGCCGGCGACCCGCCAGTTGTGGGAGTTTGCCTGTACGCTGGAGGGGCTCACCCGCGGGGTGGGCGTGCATGCGGCGGGCGTGGTCATCAGCGACCGCGACCTTTCCGAGTACATCCCGCTTACGCGCGCCAACGACGGCTCCATCGTCAGCCAGTATCCAATGTCCCCGCTGGGGGATCTGGGGATGCTCAAAATGGACTTTCTCGGGCTCAAAACGCTCACCGTCATCCACGACGCGGTGCAGTTGATCCGGCGCAGGGAGCCAGCTTTTGACATCGACCGGATCCCGCTCATCGACCAGCCGACCTTCGATCTGGTCAACCGGGGGGAAACCGTCGCGGTCTTCCAGTTGGAATCCGGCGGCATGATCAAGACCTGCCGCAAGTTCGACGTCAAAGACATCGAGGATATCAACGCGATCCTGGCCCTGTACCGGCCCGGCCCGATGGACCTCATCGACGACTACATCAAGCGCAAGAAGGGCGAGGCCAAGATCAAGTACGCCCATCCGCTCCTTGAGAAGGTCACCGCCGACACCTACGGCATTTTTGTCTACCAAGAGCAGGTCATGCAGGCGGCCCAGGTGCTGGCCGGTTACACGCTGGGCGGCGCGGATTTGCTCCGGCGCGCCATGGGGAAGAAGGACAAGGACAAGATGGCCGAGGAACGCAAAAAGTTCCGGGAGGGCAGCTTTACGCTCAACAACATTCCGGAAAAGCAGGCGGACGACATCTTCGACTTGCTCGAAAAATTCGCAGGGTACGGGTTCAACCGTTCCCATTCGGCGGCCTATGCGTGGGTGAGTTACCAGACGGCCTTTCTCAAGGCCAACTATCCGGTGGAGTTCATGGCCGGGGTGATGGGCAACGAGGTGGGCAAGACCGACAAGCTCACCGTTTTCGTGGCCGAATGCCAGCGGATGGGGCTGCAGATCCTCCCTCCCGATGTGAACCGCAGCGGGCTTTCCTTCGAGCCGGAGATGCTCGGGGAAAAGCCTGGGATCCGGTACGGCCTGGCGGCGATCAAGAACGTGGGCGAACTGGCGATGGTGGCCGCCTTGGAGGAGCGGGTGCGGGCGGGCGCGTTCAAATCGCTTGTCGACTTCTGCGGCCGGGTGGACCTCAAGCGGGTGAACAAAAAGTCGGTGGAAAGCCTGGTGCGTTGCGGCGCCTTCGACTGGACCGGGATGGAACGGGCGCAGCTCTTTTCCGAGATCGAGGGGGCGATGGCCTCGGCGGCGAGTCTGAGCCGGGACCGCGCGGCTGGACAGGTGTCGCTTTTCGACATGCTGGACACGCCCCAGCCGGTGTCGAAGCGAACCTCTGGTCCGACGGTGTTGCCGTGGAGTCCCGAGGAAAAGCTGGCGGCGGAGAAGGAGTTGCTGGGCTTTTATGTGACCGGGCATCCGCTGGACCGGTACCGGTCGCTTTTTGAAAGTGGCAAGTACGTGGCGCTGGCGAACCTGGCCGAGCAGGTGGAGTTGGGGCAGCGGAACGCCGTGGTGGAGGTGGCGGGTTCGTTGGTGGCGGTGGAGAAGCGGTTTTCCAGAAAAGGCAACAAGCCCTTCGCGATCGTGACGCTCGAGGATCTGAGCGAATCGGTGGAGGTGATGATTTTCGGGGAGGCGTACGCGTCCGGCGCGGCTTTGATCGAGGTGGGCAAGCTGGTGAACATTGAGGCGAGGGTGGAGGTGCGCGAGGAGGAGGGGGTGAGGGTGAGTGCGATCCAGGTCAAACCCCTCAAGCGTCCGCCCGAGGCGAGCAAGCCGGTGGCGCTCAAGCTGGACTGGGAGAAGACGTCGGTGGCGGAGCTGTTCGAGATCCGCGACGCGTTGTTGTCGAGTCCTGGGATGCGGGCGGTGACGCTGCAGTTCGAGCACCGGGACGGCAGACGGATCCACCTGCATCCGGCCGAGCAGTTCCGTGTGGCTTGGGAGCCGCCGCTGGAGGCGCTCCTCAAGCGCTGGCTGGTATAGGGCGGGGGGGCGCCCCGTTGGGGCGCATCCGTGTGTGGGCGCATCCGTGTGTGGGCGCATCCGTGTGGGAATGTGCCATGTGATCGGAACGCACCATCCCCACAAGGCGCTCCGCTCCGGCGCACCGAAGGTGCATTTCCCTCGCCAGCCCACGGCAACGCCGTGGGACCCCCCCCAGCATTCCGCAGCCTCCTATCGTGAAGGTGCTTTTATTCCAAATCCGTGGTCT
>CANJYI010000375.1 GCA_947478975.1 Chthoniobacteraceae bacterium | reverse complement strand
GTTGACGAACCCTTTTGCTGCATTAACTCCAGCAGCCGCTCGTTAAACTCCTGCGCACTGTTGCGCCCCATCCCCTTGAGCTTCTGATCCAACGCCGCAACCTCCACCAGCCGCGCCAAATCCCGCCCGGTCCGCACGGGAATCGTCACATGCGGAACGCGCACGCCCAGAATGTCAAAGTAGCTCTGGTCCAGCCCGGTCCGGTCCACGTCCTCCATCTCGGCCCAGTCCCGCAGGGTCACCACCAAGTCCAGCCGCTTCTCCAACCGCACGCTCCCGACCCCGAAAATCGACATCACATTGATCACCCCGAGCCCGCGTACCTCCATGTGGTGGCGCGTCAGATCCGGGGAGGTTCCCATCAGCTCGCTGCCTTCGATCGCGCGGTACCGGGTGATGTCGTCGCTTACCAGGCTGTGGCCGCGCTCGAGCAAGCCGAGCACGCACTCGCTTTTGCCGATCCCGCTGGAGCCGCGGATGAGCGTCCCCACCCCCAGGATGTCCACCATGGAGCCGTATTCGCTCTTGGACGGGGCGAATTCATGGGAAAGCGCGATGGTCGCCGCATTCAGAAAATTCATCGTCACCATCTCGCTGATGAACACCGCGATGCCGGCCGCAGCCGCCTCTCCCAAAAGGTACGCGGGCGGCTCGAACCCCCGTGCAATCACGATGCAGGGGATCGGGCGGCCGCACAGCGAACGGCAGCGCCCCTGGGCTTCCACGAGGTTCAAACTACCCAAGTACGAAAGCTCCGCAGCCCCGAACACCTGGATCCGCTTTTCCGCAAAGTAGGTGAAAAACCCGGACAGGGCCAATCCCGGCCGGTTGAGCGTGGGCTCCCGGATCTCCCGTTCCATGCCGATGGAGGAGTGGTCGAGGCGCTCCATTTTCAAAGCCGCCCCGTGGCGCTCGAAGAACGCCCCTACAGGGATGGCGGAATAGACGGGGTCGGGTTTGTCCATGGAAACAGCCTCCACGCCCCCCGCCCCTCCTGCAAGACCAAGCGCTTCGGGCGGCCTGATGGGGGCGAGGTTATTCCGCAGGGGCGTTTGGGACGCCCTTTGAGGGCTGGCGATGTTTTTGGGGCCGGTTTCCCACGGCCCCATACACGCACGCCCCAACGGGGCACGCCGTGGGGATCCTAAGGGGCTTGGCGAGCCTCGAGCTTTTGCAGGGCCCTTCTGGAGACGTTGCGGGCCAGCCAAAGGGAGACCAGAAGGCTGGTAATAAAGAGGCCGGCTTGCCAGGGGGAACGCCATGACATTCCTGCGTGGGGAAGAAGCCCGCTCCCCTGAAAGGACGCACCCAGGCCACAGAAAACTAAAGTGGGCGGCAGAATCCCGATTGCAGCCGTACCGAGAAAGGTGGCGGGGCTGAGGCTGGTGATCCCGCAGCCGTAGTTGAGAATGGCAAAAGGAATGGGGCAAAGCCGCACCAGCAGCGCCTCTTTGAATCCCCCATCGCCCAAGGTTTTGTGAAAGCCGGAAAGCATCTGGGAGCGCGATGCAAGTCGCTGGACCCAAGCGCGCCCTGCGTACCGGCTCAGGGTGAAGTTGAGGGTGGCACTCAAGAGCTTGGCAATAAAGAGCAGGAGGAAGGCCTTCGGAAAACCAAGGACGAAGCCGGCAAAAACCGCAAACGGCGTGACGGGCACCAGCAAGACTTGGCTGGCCGCCAGAAGCGCACAAAAGAGCAGGCTGTCCCTGACCCAAAACTCGCCCGCCATCCAATGCGCGGCTTGGAGGCGGACGAAGATTTCCTGGATCATGGACGTACAGCAGGCACGGGAAAGCCGCGCTTAAAAGGGCAGGTCTGCCTGCTTCTGGTGTGGTTTGCCGGCCACGGAAGACGCTGGCTGCGAACTTTCTTGAGGCTGCCCCCCCTCCCTTTGGAGCAGCGCGAGCAGTGCCGCCTCGTCCAACACCGGCACCGCCAAGGCACGCGCCGCTTCAAGCTTGGAGCCCGCCTCCTCGCCGGCGACCAAGTAGTCGGTCTTGCTGCTCACCGAACCGGTCACGTTTCCTCCGGCCGCGCGAATCCGAGCCTTGGCCTCATCCCGGCTCAGCGAGGGAAGCGTGCCGGTGAGGACAAAGGTTTTTCCGTTCGCAGCCCCGGCGCCCCGGGACTCCGCTGGCGCGGGAGCACTAGCAGGGTGGATGCCCAGTTCCCTGAGACGCAGCAAGATGGAAAGCCCCTCGGGAGAGCGGAAGTAGGACTGGACCGCCGCGGCAACCACCGGGCCGACCGCGCACAAAATGCCGGCATAGCTGTCGGGCCCCTCAGCGACTTTGCGCTTGGAGGGCTTGGCAAACCTGCGGGCCACCAGCATCGCGTCCAACTGGCGGAGCGCCTGCTTGAGGGAGTCGTGCTCTTCCTTGAGGTGGTCCTTTTCCCCGACAGCCAGTTTAGCGTTCCTGCGGGCGGCCGGGTTCTTTTCCTCCAAAAGCGCAAGGAGCCTTTCCCGTGTGAGAACGGCGTCCAGCAGGTCGGAGGCGGCGAGGGCCTCCAAATCGGGATGGGCGGCGGCCAGGTCATACGCGATGGTTTCCCCGACTTCGGGGATTGCCAGGGCGTGGAGCCAGCGGCCGAGCGGAAGATCGCGGGCGCGCCCGACTGCGGCGTTGAGTTTGGCGGCGTTTTTGGCGCCAAAGACGCGGGGTTCCTCTGGGGTGCCGAGATTGAGGCCGGTGAGAAGGGGAAGGAGCTGCTGCTGGTGCTCCAAAGCGAAGAGATCCAGAGGCGTATGCAGTGTGCCTGTCTCAACCAGCTTGTCGGCGACGATGCCTCCGAGGCCCTCCAGGTCGAGCGCGGTGCGCTTTGCCATGTATTCGAGGCGCCGGGTCCGCTGGGCCGGACAATGCAGGTTGGGGCAGAGCCAGGCGACAAATTCCGGGTCGCGATGGATGGGGCCCCGGCAGGCGGGGCAGAGACCGCCCGTGGCTGCCACAAAATCAAAGGGCTGCGCATCCGGCAGGCGCTTCTCCAAGACGACGCGCACCACCGCGGGAATCACCTCCCCCGCCTTTTCAATAACGACGGTGTCCCCGACCCGAATGTCTTTGCGTTGGATTTCGTCCTCGTTGTGGAGGGTGGCGCGGGAAATGGTGCTGCCCCTGAGGTGGACGGGTTCGAGGTCCGCCACGGGGGTGACCACGCCGGTGCGGCCGACCTGGAAAAGAATGTCGCGCAGGAGGGTTTCGGCCTGTTCAGGCGCGAACTTGTAGGCGCGCGCCCAGCGGGGGGCGCGGGAGGTGAAACCCGCCTGTTCGCGCAAGGCGATGGAGTTGAGCTTGATGACGGCCCCGTCGGTTTCAAAGCCGAAGCCGTCGCGGACGGCGTCAAGGGCATTGATTGCAGCGACGACCTCCTGGGCGCCGTGGCAGAGGCGGTGGAAGGGAGGGGTGCGAAAGCCAAGCCGGGCCAGCCATTCAATGAG
>CANJYI010000374.1 GCA_947478975.1 Chthoniobacteraceae bacterium | reverse complement strand
CATCGGCCGCGGCGCCCGAGCCGTCGGGCACCAAGGAATGACTCAGCGAGGTGATCGTCGTCTCGATTTTTTCGATGGGCAACTGCACGCCGATCCGGCCTGTGGAGCAGACCAAAACCTGCCGGTCCTTCAGGCCGAGCGCCTGCGCCGCGGCTCGCGCCATACGCTTGGCGTTCTCGATGCCGAGCACGCCCGTGCAGGCGTTGGCGTTGCCTGCGTTGGCGACAATGACCCGCACGTCGGCCGCCCGCAAATGGGCGGCGGAGACGCGCACGGGGGCGGCCTTGACGCGGTTGGTCGTGAAGGTGCCGGCGGCCACCGCGGGGTGTTCCGAGCGGATGATCGCCACGTCCGGGCGGTCGAGATTTGTAGCCTTGATGCCGCAATAAGCGCTACCGGAGAGGAAGCCAGCTGGCGCGTTGATCCCGCCGGGAATTTCGGAAAAGACAGAAGACATGAGAGAGGGGTGTCCCCCCCATCATGAAAACCTCAGACGGGTGGCGACTCGGCATTTTCTTAGTGGCTTTTCGCCCTGAAAACAAGGGGGAACTCCCCCCTTGGCACACTCGGGAGGCCTCCGAATACCGCACCGGAGTACGCCCCTAGAGCAGCCCGGACTCCTCGTCCCATCCGTGGACCACGTTCAGACACTGCACCGCCTGGCCGGACGCCCCCTTTAGCAGGTTATCCTCGGCACTAAACAACGACAGCCGCCCCGTGCGCGCGTCCCACCGCCAGGCGATGTCGATAAAGTTTGTGCCCGTGACAAACCGGGTCTCCGGAAGAGCCGAACCGGAGAGCAACCGGACAAACCGCGCCCCGCTGTAGGCTTCCTCTAGCACCGCCTGGACGCCCTCGGGGTCCACCCCCTCGCGAGGCAGCGCGTAAATGGTCGTGTGGATTCCCCGGGTCACAGGAATCAGATGAGGGGTGAAACTAATGCGGACCGTTTCGCCGGCTGCGATCGAAAGCTCCTGCTCGATTTCCGCCAGATGCCGATGCAGTGGTACGCCGTAGGCGCGCACGCTCTCGTTGCACTCGGCGTAGAGGTACTCGACTTTGGCGTTGCGCCCCGCGCCGCTCACCCCGCTCATGCTACAAATTTGGATGGAGTCGAGCCTGAGCATGCCCGCGCGCAGCAGGGGAATCAGGGGCAACAGAATACTCGTCGGATAGCACCCCGGGCAGGCCACCAACTTGGCGTTCAAGAGTTGCTGGCGATAAACCTCCACCAACCCGTAGATGCTCCCGTGGGCCAGCTCCGGCTCGGGATGCGGTGCGCCGTAGAAATCCGCGTAAACGGCGGTGTCCTTGATTCGGAAATCCGCGCTCAAATCAATCACGCGCAGACCGGCCCGCAGGAGAGGAGCTGCAAACTCGTGCGCCAGACCGTGCGGAAGGGCGAGAAAGGCCACGGTGGCGCCGCTTTTGACGATCTCGGAGACCTCCGAGGAAATGAAAGTCAGACCGGCATGGGGCATCCGCGCAAGCTTTGGAAAAACGCGGCCAAGCGCCTGGCCCGCCAGCTGCCGGGAAGTCACTGCCACCAATTCCACTTTGGGATGGGAGACGAGCAGGCGCACCAGTTCCTCGCCGGAGTACCCACTGGCACCAACGATCGCAACTTTAACAGGGGAGGTCATCGCGGTTTTTTATCCGATGCCCACCGGACGCAGAAGGAAAAACACTTAAGGGAAATCCGCCGCAAACCGCCCCGGAGCCCGCTCCAAGCATCCGCCTAGACCACCTTGCCGCTCCACTTGAGTTTCTGGCGCAGGACTTCAAAGAAAGGGAGGCCGGAGGGAAAAACCAATCGCAGGGCCTGTTTGGAGCGCCGAATCCGAATCCGGTCGCCAGCCGCCAGAGGCAGCGGCGTCCGCCCGTCCAGCGTCAGGCACGCTCTTTCCTGACCCGCGCCGGGACGGATCTCGATGGTCGAGCGTTCGTTGACAATCACACTCCGATTGGTGAGCACATGCGGGCAAATGGGGGTGACGACAAAGACTCCTGAATTCGGGGCAAGCACCGGCCCACCCGCGCTGAGCGAATAGGCGGTCGAGCCCGTGGGAGTGGCTACAATCAGCCCGTCCGCGTTGTATTCGGTGAGCATCACCCCGTCGATTTCCACATCCAACCGGATCACCCGGGAGCGTTCCCCACGGGAAACCACCACTTCATTCAAGGCGCGCCCCTGCCAGAAAATCTCACCGGCGCGCAGCACTTCGACCGACAGGAGGCTCCGTTCGCTCAGGAGCGCCGCGCCCGCATGCCATTCGTCCAGCACCTGCTCAAAATCCGTGGGCCCCGCGCCGCTCAGAAACCCGAGCGTCCCCGTGTTGATACCCAGAATCGGGGGGGCCGGGAAGGAGCCCTCATTGACCGCCTGCAACAAGGTCCCGTCGCCGCCCAGCACCACCACAAAGCCGCATTTTCGAAAAAGCGCGCGCACTGACTGCTCGGAAACCTGCCCCAGTAACGCGGCACTGGCCTGCTCCAAAAGCACCTCCCGATCCAACTCGGCGAGCTTCTTGATGACACGCGCCAGCAACCCGGCGGCGGCCGGCTTCGTGCCGTTGGCGATAATCCCTACAATTTTACGATCCATGCGAGAAACTCCACGTTACCATCCCCACCGCGGATTGGGGACTCTATTAAACCCCGCCATTCCAGCCCCGACTGCACCCTGACCCACTCGCGCACACGTTCCACCGCCTTCTGGTGCAGAGCCGCTTCCCGCACAATCCCCCCCCGCCCCACCTCCTCCCGTCGCAGCTCAAACTGCGGCTTGATGAGCACCACCGCCATCCCCCCGGGCTTCACTCGCGCCAAAGAAGCGGGCAAAATCATCGTCAGCGAAATGAAGGAAACATCCGCCACGAGCAGATCGACGCGCTCGGGCACTTCCTTCTCTGACAAATAGCGGCAGTTCACCTTCTCCAGAGCCAGCACGCGCGTATCGCTGCGGATCCTCCAGTCCAGTTGCGCATGCCCCACGTCCACGGCGTACACCCTGCGGGCTCCATGCTGGAGCAGGCAATCGGTAAAGCCTCCCGTCGACGCGCCCACGTCCAGACACACCCAGCCCTCTGGATTCAGTGTGAAGGCCTGCAAAGCCCCTTCCATTTTGAATCCGCCCCGCCCCACATACCGCTCCCCAACCTTCACCTCCAGTTGCGCATCCTCCGCCACCCGGCTCCCCGCCTTGTCGGCGCGCTGACCGTCGACGCTCACCAGCCCGGCCATGATGGCGCGTTGCGCCCGCTCGCGACTTTCAAACAAGCCTCTTTCCACCACCAAAATATCCAGCCGCTTTTTCATGACCGTCGACAGTCTAGCCTGAGAGCCCTCAGCGGAAAGCAGCATCCAGAGAGCGTCGAAACCACCGAAAAGCGTGTATCCTCCCCTGCCCTGTCCATGGACTCAAGTATGGGCGTCTTTTCGTATT
>CANJYI010000373.1 GCA_947478975.1 Chthoniobacteraceae bacterium | reverse complement strand
TCGGTGTTTTTGCCGCTTTTTTGCACGATCTCCGTGTAGCCGTGGTCGAGCACCTGGACTTCGATGCCCTTGGGCAGCCCTGGTTTTCCAGCGGCGGTGAGTTTTTCAATCGACTCCGGAGTCGTCCAAACAAACACGCCTGAATTGCCGCCGAATTTGAGGTGGCTCCATTCGACGACCATCTCAAAGTTTTTATACTCTTTGGCGGTGCGCAGCACGCTGACGGGCTTGCCGGTGCAGTGAAGAAGGTTCTTTTCCCAAGACCAGGTGTCTTCAGCGCTGTTGACCGGCGCAAAATCCGACGGCCCCAGGGCGACCCAACCGGGGGCTTCATCATCCATGAAGGCGCGGACGGAGGGAGTGCCGGGTTGCTCAGGCGGGGGCGCGGTTTGGGTTGTCCCGGCAGGGGGCGTGGCTTGGGCGGAGGCGGACAGGCCGAGGGCAAGCAGGGCGAGCGGAACGAGTGCGTGTGGTTTCATTGGGGGGGGATGCGGTGGAGGGGGATGCTATGGCCTTCTGCCGTCCAAGGAAATGGGTGGGCAGTAGTCGCCCTGATAGGAGCGTTCCCACCAGTTGCCTGAGCTGGCCTTTTCCTCAGGGGTACTGAACTTGTATTGGAAAAGGGCGGCGCGCAAGAAACGGGGAGGCTTTTCAGTGAAAGGGTTCACCCCTAGCAGATCCAGTGCGGCGGGTTCCCCCTGTAAAATGCGGATCATGAGGTTGGAAAGCCAAGGGTTTTGGCGGAGTTCTCCCAGTGCGGCAAACCACATTTGCCAGTCGAGCCGAGGCTGGTAGGGCGCGACAAAGCGGGGGGCGACTCCGGTGGGGCCCGCCTTCCATTTGAAGACGTATTCCTTCCAGGAGCGGCCGTCGGCACTGCCTTCCAGAATGATTTCGGGACGCGTTTTGGTCATCACGGCAAACAGGCCGTAGTTGTTGATGGTGCGAAACGGCGCGACCCATTCCACGGGCGCTGCGGCCCAGCGCGGCATGGCCCGGATTTGAAAGAGTGTGGCTGCGGTTTGGACGGCGGCGCACCAGAGCCCGAGGAGCAGCAGGGGCGCGGTTGCCAGGGCAAGCCAGGGAAAGGACGCGGGTCGGGCCGGCTGGTCTAGGGGCGGGTCCGGGGTTTCAAGCCGGAGCGCGGGAGCGAGCCTTTGCAGGAAGGCGTTGTCGAGGAGGGGCAGGCTCAGGGCAATGACCAGCAGGTTGAAGAAACAATAGTTTCCGGTGAGGGCAATGAGCCCCATGAGGCTGATGAAGGCGAGTGCAGCCGTTCGCCTTCCTGGACGCCCGCACAACAGGAGAAATGGAAAGGCGAGCTCGATGACAAACATGAGGGCACAGGAGCCGGTGAGGAGCGGCTGGGGCAGGTGGTGGGCCCACCAGGACAGGGGAGTCGGGAGGGGCTGGGTCTCAAAGTGGACGCCCAGGGCAGAGAGGCCCGCCCAGAGCTTATCCTTGCTGAGGACCTTTACGGCGCCCGAGAGGAGCATCAGCCGGAAAAGAAGCCACCACACGGCCAACAGCGCGAGTCGCCGCGGGGCGGGGTGGAGCCCGGGGAGCGTGGGGAGCCAGTTGCGGGGCGCGATAAAAACGGCAAGAAAGGTGCTCTCCAGCAGCAGCGCGTCCCATTGAAAGCCGAGGAAGACCCCGCCCACCGAGCAGAGCGAGAGGTAGAGCGCCCAAAGCAGGCAAAGGGTCAGGCGCGGGGCCAGCCCCAGCGTAAGCGCCAGCCCAAGGGCGGACCCGGCGGCGCAGAGGGTATGGCGGAAGGCGTCCGAGGGATCCAGCCAGCAGAGAGTGGGGACCTTCCAGAAGTGGCCCGGCCCAATCTGTTTGGCAACGGCGTCCAGCCATTGCGTCGCGGAAACGATGCCGTGTTCGCCGATGAGTCCGTCCAGCTGGTGCCAGAGCGACAGAAAGGCAAAGACGTGGCAGAGTCCAAGCAGCCGCAAAAACAGCCAGCAGCCTGCGGAATAGTCGGTTGCAGGCGCGGCGAAAAAGCCGAGAAACCTGAGGGCAAAATGGGGGCGCGCGGGAGCTGGGACGGGTGGGGCTTCTTCGGGATCGGACACGCTCCAAGAGTGTGCAACCGCGGGGGGCGGGGACAAACAAGAACTGCGCCCGAGCCCACGCAGGATTTTTCCAGGTTCTTGTCCGCACAGGTTGCGCTCGCCCTCACCACTGAATCGCAAAGGCGGGTACGTCTGTAAAATCCGTCCAATCGGCAGGAGGGGCCAGAATGCGCCTTTTCCGAGGAACATCTTCCGTCTAGATGATGAGCCATGTTCCACACCGGCACTTTTGCTCCTCCGCTGTCAACTGGCGCGACCCGCGTCATGCTTTTAGGATCTGGCGAACTGGGGAAGGAGGTGGCAATCGAGTTGCAACGTCTGGGCTGCGAAGTGATCGCGTGCGACCGCTACGCCAATGCGCCCGCAATGCAGGTGGCCCACCGGTCTCATGTTTTTTCGATGCTCGACGGGGCGAGGTTGCGCGAGGTCATCACTGCTGAAAAACCGGATTTAATTGTGCCCGAGATCGAGGCCATTGCGACCGATGTCCTTGTAGAGTTGGAGGCGCAGGGGGCGCGGGTGGTGCCCACCGCGAGGGCTGCAAGGCTCACGATGAACAGGGAGGGCATCCGGCGGCTGGCGGCTGAAACGCTGGGGCTACCCACCTCTCCCTATGCGTTCGTCGCCACCGAAGCCGAAGCGCTGGAGGCGGCGCAGGCGCTTGGCTATCCCTGCGTGTTGAAGCCCCTCATGTCCTCGAGTGGGCATGGGCAGAGCGTGGTTCGGGATTCTTCGGCAATGGCCGCTGCGTGGCGCTATGCGCAGGAGGGCGCGCGTGCGGGGGCCGGGCGCTGCATTGTGGAGGGGTGGGTGGAGTTTGATTATGAAATCACGGTGCTCACGGTTTCCGCAGTCAACGGCATCCAGTGCTGCGCGCCGGTGGGGCATGTGCAGGTGGATGGAGACTACCGCGAGAGCTGGCAGCCCTGCGAAATGAGCCCTCTGGCTTGGGAACGCGCGCAGAGTCTCGCCCGGAAGATCGTTGGGGAGTTGGGCGGCTGGGGGCTTTTCGGTGTGGAATGCTTCGTGCGCGGCGAGGAGGTGCTGTTCAGCGAGGTCAGTCCACGGCCACACGACACGGGATTGGTGACCTTGGGTAGCCAGGCGCTTTCGGAGTTTGCGCTGCATGCGCGGGCGATTTTGGGGCTGCCCGTGCCGGGCATTCCCGTACTGCGTGCCGCCCACAGCGTGGCGCTGTTGGGGCACCTGGACGGAGTGCCAGTGATCGAAGGCGTGGCGGAAGCCCTGGCCGTGCCCGAAAGTCAGGTGCGTCTTTTCGGTAAGCCGGAATGCCTCGGACACCGGCGTCTGGGGGTCGCAATTGCCACCGGTGCGGATGCCCGTGAGGCTCGCGAGCGTGCTTTGGCGATG
>CANJYI010000372.1 GCA_947478975.1 Chthoniobacteraceae bacterium | reverse complement strand
GTGTTCTACGCCTACTTTTTTGCGGGGCTACCTGCGCAAGGCCGCGCCCAAGCAGCTCGCAAGTATCGAACTGCTCGTGACCGGGGCCGAGAAACTGCCCATGGACCTGGCGGATGCCTTCGAAGCCCGTTTTGGAATTCCCGTGCTGCAGGGGTACGGTTTGACCGAAACGTCTCCGGTGGTGAGCGTGAACCTCCCGGACCCGCCTCCCGCGGATGCTTCCAGTAGACCGCAGGCCGCCTCCCGGCGGGGCTCGGTGGGAATGCTCGCCCCGGGGTTGACCGCAAGAATTCGCGATCCGGAGACAGGCGCTCCCTTGCCAATGGACGCCACCGGAATGCTATGGCTCAGGGGGGTGAATGTTTTTGAAGGCTATTTGGACGACCCGGTCCGGACGGCGCTGGTGCTTCAGGATGGCTGGTTTGCCACTGGCGACCTGGCCCGCTTTGACGAGGACGGCTTTCTCTACATCGAGGGGCGGCTTTCCCGGTTCTCCAAAATCGGTGGCGAGATGGTTCCCCACGAAACAGTCGAGGCGGCGGTGCGCCGTTGCCTTGGCATCGAGGGCGAGGATTTGACGGTCACCGTGACCGGCGTTCCCGACGAGGCCAAGGGGGAGGCGCTGGTCCTCTTGAGCAGCCGGGAACTTGATTTTGCGCGACTGCGCAAGGCACTTGCGGCCACTGGGATTCCCAATCTCTGGATTCCCAGACAGTGGGTGCGCTGCCCGGAAATCCCCCAACTGGCCAGCGGCAAGCTGGACTTGCGGCGGATTCAGCAACTCGCGCTGCAGGCGTCTGAGTGAGTGGGCAGGGCGCCCTCTGCGCCGCAGTCCGACTCAAAGCGGCTCGATGTGGACCAGCACGTCGGCGATCGACGGCATTTTCTCCCGGACCGCGTCCTTGACCGCGTGCGCGATCGCGTGGCCCTCGCGGACGGAGAGGTCGCCGTCCACCAGAACGTGCATGTCTACGTAAAATTCGACCCCCATCTTTCTGACCTTACACTTTTCGACGCCGCGCACTCCCTGGGCGAGCGCCGCCGACTCCCTGACCGAGCGTTCGATTTCGGGGGGCGGGGCCATGTCCATCGCCTCGTTGATCGCCGGCCCAAGAATGCGGATGCCGTTGAAGGCAATGATCCCGCAGGCAAGCAGCGCGGCATAGTCATCGGCCGACTCGAAGCCCGGGCCGCCGAGCAGCGCGATGCTGATGCCCACAAACGCGGCGGCGGAAGTGATTGCATCCGCCCGGTGGTGCCACGCATCGGAGTGGAGCGCGGCACTGCCCAGAGTGTTGCTGTGGACGAGCACGGTTCGGAAAAGGCTCTCTTTGACCGCAATCACCAGTAACAGCACCAGCAGCGTAAACGGTTCGGGAGCGTGGTGCGGAGTAAGGATTTCCCGGATACTTTGGACCGCCAGCAAAAGGGCGGTTCCCATTAGCAGCGCTCCCACGGCGATGGAGGCGAGCGTTTCGGCTTTGCCGTGGCCGTAGGGATGGGTGTCATCGGGGGGGAGGGCGGCATAGCGCAGGCCGGCCCAGACCACTAGGGAACCGAAGATATCCAGAGTGGACTCGATCCCGTCGGCGATGAGTGCGTAACTGTTCCCAAGAATCCCCGCGACCACCTTGCTCAGCGCCAAAAAAATATTCGCACAGGCACCCAGAAGGGCGATGCGTGTCCCGCTGGAAAGAGCTGCGTTTGGGGTGGGATGTGCCATGGGAGTCCTCGAACACCCAACCAGCGGTCGCGTCCGAATTTCCGGGGAACTCCGAGACGGGTTTGCTTTGGCGGACGTTTCAAGCAGTCTGCATTTTAATCTATGAGTGGTTCTGCTGCCCAGCTTCCCCAAAATAATTGTGCCGTCTGGCTCTCAAAGTTCGGGAGTCCCCTCGATGTGGCCGAACTGCGTTCCGGCCCCGTGCCTGTCCCGCTCGCAGGGGAGGCGCTCGTCGAAATGGAGTACGCCCCGATCAACCCGGCCGACATCAATGTGCTCGAGGGGCGTTACGGTCAGTTGCCGGCGCTGCCCTGCGTGCCGGGCCACGAAGGGGTCGGCCGCGTGATCGCCTTGGGGGACGAGGCCGACGCCGATGCCGGCGTCAGTGCGCGCTTTCTCGGCCGACGCGTGTTGCTGCCTCCCGGGTTTGGCGCGTGGCGTACCTTCGGGGTGGCCCGGGTCGCGGATTTGGTGGGGGTTCCCGAGGCGGTGCCCGCGCAGCAGGCGGCAATGCTGCGCATCAACCCGGCGACCGCTTTTTGCATGCTACGAAACTTTGCGACGCTGCGGCCGGGGGACTGGCTGGTGCAGAATGCCGCCAACTCGGGGGTCGGCCGGTCCGTAATTCAGATCGCGCGGGCATCGGGTCTGCGTACGGTCAACATCGTGCGGCGTCCCGGTTTGGAGGTGGAGTTGCTGGCGGCAGGGGCGGACGTGGTGTTGGAGGAGGGCAGCGGTTTGGCGCAGCGCATTACGGCGGCGGTGGAGGGCGCGCCTCTTTGGCTGGGGCTCAATGCGGTGGGGGGAGATTGCGCCCTCGCACTGGCCAAGGTGCTCGCCCCTTCCGGGACGTTGGTGACCTACGGCGCCATGGCGAAGCAGCCTCTGACGCTTCCCAACGGACTGCTCATTTTCAAAGACCTTATTCTGCGCGGCTTTTGGATTTCTCAATGGTACCGGCGCGCCAGCGCGGCGGAGGTTGCCGCTTTGTTTGCGCAGCTGCTCGAATGGGCCGCAGCGGGCGTGCTTCACACCCCCGTGGAGGCCGTCTATCCGCTGGCTCAGGTGCAGGCTGCCCTAGCGCACGCCCAGCGGGGCGAGCGCTCCGGAAAAGTGCTGTTGCGTCCCTGACGCTGAGGGGCGTTGGCCGGTTCCGGCGTGCGTCCAGTTCACGCTAATTTTCCGGCCGACATCCAGTTTAGACAAAAGCATTAGAATCCCTGCCCGTGAGCATTTTTTTCCACAGTATCGTCCAGCGTTTCAGCTTTCGGGCGCAGGTCGCTTTCCTTGTTTTTGTCGTGGCCTCAGTCGGTTGGGAAAGGTGGGACCGCAAGGGGCCGGTTCAGCCTTCGGGAGGGCTTTTTTTCCCGCGTACCGTGCTGCTGAGCGTTCCCTCTTTTGCACAGGCCGATCCACGTTGGGGAGGTGAGCGACTTGCCTCCACGCAAAACACGCTGGGCGCGGAGGGGTGTGCCGTAACCTCCGCCGCGATGGTTTTGGCTGGGTACGGGATGGATCTGGATCCCAAACGGCTGAACGCGTTTTTGATCGAAAACGGAGGCTACACAGAGCGGGGGTGGATTTATTGGGAGGTGGCCGCGCTGTATGAGGCCGGCAAGGTCCGGCACGCCTACGAGGATCTTCCGTCCTACCGGCTGATGGATTGGAATTTAATGAAGGGAAATCCCGTGATTGTGCGGGTGCGCCCTCCGGGGCGTGGGACCCACTTCGT
>CANJYI010000371.1 GCA_947478975.1 Chthoniobacteraceae bacterium | reverse complement strand
TGACTTTCTTTATGAAAGTGGGTTTTTGAAGAGCGTCAAAAGCTGTAACTCTCTGTCGGAGAGGAGTTGGAGCGGGTGAAGGGAATCGAACCCTCGTATGCAGCTTGGGGAAATTGCTGGGAAGTCTGATTTTGAGCAACTTATCAAAATCGGCCACGTTTTTGGCCACGCCATTTAGCCCTGATTTAACCTGATCTCCATATACTTACAGCTTTCCTGTCCGCAGCTTTTGGGTCTTTAAAAGCTGAGTACTAGGGTGTTCGTGGCGGTCTCTCTGGCGGGTAAAAATCTAAAGCCGAGGGAACTTCTGGGCCGAAATGCGCCGGTAGGGATGAGACGGCGCTTCGGAGTCCCACTGAGGCTGGCGGATCGGGTAGATCCCAAGACGCGTGCTTTCCAAGCTCAGTCTTTGAGCAGTGTGCCAAGATCCTCGAGTAGCTCAGGCAGAGAGCGTTCGATGATCCCCCAGACGATCCGGTCCTCCACCGTGTCGTAGCAGTGGGCGAGGATATTGCGAAATGAAATGATCTGCCGGTGGTTGCGAATGGCGTCGATTGGCTCCGGAGCGATCTTGCTGGAACGGTTCAGCGCTTCCCCGATAATTTCAAACGATCGCTCCACAGCCAGACGGGTTTTGTCGTCGGTCGAATAGTCTTCAAGAGTCAATCCAGCGACAAACCTCTGGATTTCGTGTCCGCGGCGCAGTGCTTCCTGAAGATTCTCGCGAAGCTCAGGCTTCATAAACAAGAACGCTCTCCTCCTGAATGTTCCTTCTCAGTGAGGGGCGGGTCACGCTGCCGGGGGTGAGAAGATCTACCTCCGTTCCCGCGGCGTCCTGAAGCTCGTGGAGCAACGCGAAATAGTGGGAGGCATATTCAGCCGGAGGCATGTCTTCGAACTCAACGAGCAAATCCAGGTCGCTCCCCGGTTTCGCTTCCGCCCGCGCCACAGAACCAAAGACCCGCAGGCTCCGTACCGAATGACGCCGGCATGGTCCGGACAAGGCCTCTTTTAGCTCCGTCAGCAACATGTGGAACACTCTACCTCAGGGGCGAGCGACCAAAAAGCCGAAACTGGTCGGCACCACTCCATCCAGAGCGGTCAGTCAGAAGCGGGGTGCCTGTGCAACAATGGGAATACCGCTCCTCCCGCGCCCGTACCCCACGGTTTTCCAAACGGCAGGCGCCTCCAATCCACGACGCTCCCATGATCGAACAAACTCCCTTCCACTCCAAAATCATCCTCGCCAACAATCCGGAACCGCGATGCCCCTGCGTTCTGGTGCTCGACACCTCCGGTTCGATGCGCGGCGAACCCATCCGCCAGCTCAACAAGGGCGTCCAGTGCCTCGTTGAGGAACTCAGCAGGGACGGGCTCGCAAGCAAACGCGTCGAACTGGCCATCATCAACTTCGGAAGCTCCGTGAACCTCGCCTGCGACTTCACTCCGCCGACCGCCATGCACCCGCCCGTCTTCGACGCGGACGGACCAACCCCGATGGGCGAGGCCGTCCTCCGCGCCTGCAATGCGATCGAGGCCCGCAAAGAGGAATACCGCCAGGCCGGCATCCAGTATTACCGCCCCTGGATCTTCCTCATCACCGACGGCGAACCTTCCGATTTCAATTCCAAGGAGTGGACCGAGGCGGTCAGCCTGGTCAGGGATGGCGAGACCGCGAAGCGCCTGCTTTTCTTCGGGGTTGCCGTTGAAGGAGCGAACCAGAAAACCTTGGACGCCCTGTGCCCTCCCTCCCGCCCGTCGGTGCGGCTGCACGGACTGCACTTCTCCGAAATGTTCCGCTGGCTGTCCTCGTCCTTGAAGAGCGTTTCCAACTCCACCCCCGGCACCCAACTCCAACTTCCCAGCCCCAATGGATGGACCTCCATCGACGCCTAGCCCGTTTTGGCTTCATTTCTGCACGTCCCTCACCGGAACCTCGCACCTCGCCCACAGCACCCCCTGCCAGGATGCTTCCGCGATCACGCGGCTGGGTCCCTCCGGCGAGATCGTGATCCTGGCTTTGTCGGATGGCGCGGGCTCCGCCTCCCATTCGGACATCGGCTCCCAAACCGTCGTCAGCCACTGGCTGGAGTACTTTACGACCCTGCTGCACCAGTGTCCCGATCCGGACGCCGTTCTCGCAGAATGCGGTCTGCCTGAGCTGCACGCCATTCTCGCCGACATCCGCAACTCCGTGGAAAGGCACGCGCTTGCCTTTGAGGTGAGCCCTTCGGATTTTTCTGCAACGCTTTTAGGTGCCGTCCTCACCCCCTCCGGAGCCCTGATCGCCCAAGTGGGCGACGGCTGCTGGGTGGGGGCCGTGAACGGAATTCTCGGCTGCCTGACCTGGCCGACGGGCGGCGAGTTTGCCGGACAAACGGTTTTTGCAACCTCCGAGTCCGCACAGCTCGCGCTACAGTTGGTCCATCTTCCAGGCGCGCCCTCGGCCCTTGTGGGATTCACCGACGGCATGGAACGCCTACTTCTTGATTTCCACACGCAGTTGCCCGCCGCGGGCTTCTTCAAGCCCGTGTTCCAAGGGCTCCAAGCTTCACCGCAAACCTTTGGAGCGCAACTGGAGGAATACCTTGAATCAGCGTCCGTTTGCGAACGGACGGACGACGACAAATCAATCGGAATTGTATTACGCTCCAATGCTGATTTTTGACGAGACCGGGCGTTCCTGGGGACTGGGGAAAAAGATCGCTTCCGGGGGCGAGGGCGCCGTGCACCGGCTGTTGGACTCCCCCGACTACTGCGCAAAGCTCTACCACACGGTTCCGATGCCGCCGCGCAAGCAGGCCAAGCTGGCCGCGCTGCGTTCCCTCCCAGCCGCCGCCCGGCAAAACGCCGCGATTCCCGTGAGCCTTGCCTTCGCAAGCCCCGGCGACCCTACTGCCCACTCCGTCATCCTGCCCCTGGTGACGGGACACGACATCTACGAGCTCTACAATCCACAGGGCCGTAGCGAGCACTTCCGCGGGGCGACGTTTGAATTCCTCGTTGCCGCGGCAAAGAACGTGGCGACGGCGTTCCAGAGCCTGCACGAGCATGGAGTCGTCATCGGGGATGTGAACGAGCAAAACATCAAGGTGCGCACCGACGCGACCGTACGCATCATCGACTGCGACAGTTTCCAGTTCAGCCATGACGGCACCCTGTACACAAGCGACGTGGGGACGCCCATCTGGACCCCGCCCGAGCTCCAGGGAAGCTCCGTCCAGGGCCTCGCCCGGAGCACCAACCACGATGCCTTCGGCCTTGCCCAGCTGATTTTCTTGCTCCTGTTTGCGGGCCGCTATCCGTACGCGGGAAGGCCGGTCACCAACACGCAATTGTCCCCGGAGGAGGCCATCAGGAAATACGCTTTTGCGTACGCTCCCCCGCACAAAAACCAACTGCTCGCACCGCCCCCCGGGGCGCCGCCGTTCGACACGCTGCCCGAACCGATGCGCG
>CANJYI010000370.1 GCA_947478975.1 Chthoniobacteraceae bacterium | reverse complement strand
CCAGCCTTTTAACTTGCAGGACACCCTCCGGCAGGTGGAACAGCATGTAGCCGGCCTGCGCAATGAATTGCAGGCGGCCCACAAGCAACTCCGCCAGCGCGAGGACGACAACCGCCGCCACCGCCGCAACGAAAGGCCGGCGCCTGTCGCAAATCCTGCGGATCTCAATCTCGAGGAAGCGATCCGGCTTAATCACCAGTTGGAATCCCGTAACGCTGAGCTGCAGTCGCGCATCAGTGAGCTGACGCTCGACAGCGAGGCCCGCGCAGCCAGCCGCGGTCTGGTCACTGACACCCCTGTGCAGGATCCAAACATCGAGCTACGCACCCTCCTTGGTTTTAAGCTAAAGGAGGATTTTGAGGACTTTCAGGCCCTTGAGCAGGAAGCCCGGGATCTAGTGGTCCAGCAACATTACCGGACCGTCCTCCGACACGTTTTTGAAGTGCTCGACGGCGAAGGTGTACGCTTTGAGTCCTGCGAGGCCCGTTAGTTTTTAGCCGAAGAGCGGGGCCTCCCCTCTGAGCCGAACCGGAGGGGCGGCAAGCCCCCTCCTCCGGAGGCTCAGCCGTTGCCCCGGAGCAACAGGAGCGGCGAGTGCTTGCAGATCCCGCGGCTCAGGGCCAGACCGGCCAGGGAGGAAGCCCCCACCGCACCCAAAACCGCCGCACCGATCCAAGCCCAGTCGAGCCCGGAGGGGCTTTGAAATATCCAGCGGGCCATCGCCATCTGCGCGCCGATGGCCAGCGCGCTCCCAGCCACGGCCGACAGCGCCCCCAGCGTGGCGTACTCCACGAGAAGGATGACGCGCACCTGCCGTTCGGAGGCACCCAAGGTGCGCAGCAAAACGCTTTCCTGTACGCGCTGATCCCTCCCGTTGAGGAGCGCCCCCAGCAACACGGGAATGCCCGCAGCCAGGGTGAAGCCGGAAAGAATTTGAACGATCCGCACCGCCTTCTCCAACAAGGCAGCCACCGTGGAAAGGATCGAAGTCAGGTCGACCGCACTTACATTGGGAGCCAAGCGCAGCAAGGCGCGTTGCAGCTGGCCGGAAGTCTGTCCCTCCGGAATTCTGGTGGCGAGCAACTGGAACTGGGGGGCGCCCTCCAACACTCCAGGAGGAAACACCATGAAGAAGTTGAGGTTGAACTTGCTCCAATCCACTTTTCTCAAGCTCGTCACCCGTGCGTTAAGAAGGACCCCCTGGACGTCCAGAACAATGCCATCCCCCACTCCCACGCCCAGGTCTCGCGCAAGCCCTTGTTCCAGCGACACGGGCACGCCCTCTTCGTTCCCACCCACCGAATGCCTCCATTCACCCGCAACCAGCGTTTCGGTGCCGTTTAGTTCGGCGCGGTAGGTGGAACGGTATTCTCGCTCCAGCACCCACCGAGGCACGCGCTGCGCGTCGGATGGTGAGCCGCCGGCTGCCGCCTCTGACTTCCGTGCGCTCCGGGCCGCAAGGGGCCTACCTTTGACTGAAGCAATCCGCATCGTGACCATGGGCGCGCTGTCGATGAGCGGCAACTGCTGCGCGTGCAAAAGCCCGGACACGGCATCGACCTGATCCGGCTGCACATCTACCAGATACAGGTTCGGTCCGGCCCCCGCCGCATCAAACCGCATTTGACGCACCAACAGCGTTCGCACGCCCCAAGTTGTGAGCAACAAGAAGATGCCCAGACCAAGAGAAAGCAGGAACAAGGCCGTTTGATTATGCGGGCGATACAGGTTGGAAATTCCCTGCCTCAGAAGGTAGGGCCAGGAGGGACGCAGGAACCTTTTGGTAAGGAACATCAACCCGTGCGCCGCGCCCGCCAGCGCAAAGAAGGCAAAGCTTAAGCCACAGGTAAGGGCGAAAGCCCGGCGAGCATTTGCACCATTGAAGAGCGCCACCCCAAAGACCAAAAGAACCACAAAAGTGCTCACCCCACGAGTCGCCCAGTCGCCCCGTGCCCTTGCCACCGGACGATCCGAGAGCGTCGCCCCCGGCGGAATGTTTCGGATCTGCAGCAGGGGCAGGAGGGCAAACCCGCAGCAAAGCACGAATCCGGTCCCACCGCTGAACAGCGTCATTGAGAGCTCCGGCCAGGGAGAAATGTGCACCGGCAGGCTGTCCCCCGCCGCCCAAACCACCACCGCATGCAGACCCGCTCCAAGCGCCGTACCCAAACCCGAACCCGCCAACCCGAGCGCGCCCGCCTGCGCCAGATACACGGCAAACGCCATGTGGGTTGAGCACCCAAGACAAAGCAGAACGGCCACAACCTGGACCCGGCGCTTGAGGTGCGCGTGCATGGCCCCCGCCACCCCGATACCTCCTAGCACCAAGGCCACCAAGGCGGTGATGCCCAGATACTCCTTCACCCGGTCCAGACTTTCTCCAAGGGCTTCCCGCCGTTTTTCAGGTGTTTGAAACTCCACCCCGCGTTCCGGGAAAAAACTCATAATGGTCGATACGACAGCCGACAACTCCTTCGCGCTCCCTGTCGCCAAAAGCAGGGACCGGTGGTGGTAAACCAAGCTGTTGCCCCCCGCCAGACCCGTGGAGCCCAGATCCTGGTGCCGGATGAACACCTCGGGGGCAAACCCGCTGAAACGGTTGCTGCGAGGCACCCCTTTTTTTACCACACCCAAAACCCGCAGTTCGCGCGCTCCAAGCTTCAAGCTATCTCCCACCGCGACTCCGAATTCCTCCAGCAACGCCCCTTCCACCAGAATCCCCCCCCCTGTTTGCAGGCTTTCCCAGACTCCCGCCGGCTCGGTTTCCACCGAGGCGTAGAACGGGTAGCCCCCCTCAATCGCACGCACCTGTACCAACCGCGACCGCTCTCCGTTGAGAATACTCAGCATGGAGGAGAAGGCAGTCTCCCGGCCCGTGTCCCGGACCTCAGACGGCATCTTTGCAAAGACCTCCTCCGTAATCGGGCGCCGCGAGGAGATGAGCAAATCCGCCCCAAGCAGGGCCTTGGCCTGGGTTTCAATCCCGTGCTGCACGCTGATTTTCAACGTATGGATGCCCACTAGGGCACTGATCCCCGCTGCAATCGACAGTGCGTAGAGGGAGAGACGCCCCCTCTGCTGCCGACTGTCCCTCCACGCCATCCGCCACGTCCAAGCGTGAAAAAACGCCCCAAGCAGCGTGGTCGGCAGGGGCTTGATTTTAAGAGGCGTGGACATGGCCGGTGTATTCCTCTGAAACGATCCGCCCAGCCCGCATCGAAATGATGCGCCCGGCCCGGGCGGCAAGGGCCGGATCATGGGTCACGAGCACCAGCGCCGTCCCGCTTTCACGGTTGAGCGCAAAAAGCATTTCGACCACCGGCGCGCTCGTGGCGGCATCCAAGTTTCCTGTGGGCTCGTCGGCAAAGAGGATCTTCGGAGGACGCACAAAGGCCCGTGCAAGGGCGACCCGCTGCTGTTCCCCTCCCGAAAGCTGGCTGGGATAATGCCGCAACCGCT